>NZ_JAAHHU010000162.1:0-12197 GCF_010672095.1 Moorena sp. SIO3I6
TCCCAGTGGTGCAGTTCGTAAGGGTATAGATGTCGAAAAGCTGATTGGGATTGACAATGGCGCATTACGTCTCCAGCCTCTGCTAAAACCTGCGTGGGGCAGACAGGGCATTGCTTATGGTCCGTACACCCGTACCAATGGACTCGCCTTTGGAGTGTTTCTGAGCAATGGTCATAATACATCCCAGACCGAAAGGATTGAGCCCCTAACAGAACGACTCCATCGGTGGATGATTGGTCCTGAGACAGATAAACCGGCTAAACGACTTTTGCGTTGGACTTCCAGTCAGGGAAAAAGCAGGATGTTGCGAAAGCTCCTATGGTGGATTCGTAGTACCTCCAGAATTTCCAGATATTTCAAACCGTTTAAATTGCCAAATATTGATGAGAATCTAGCAGTGGGTTGGTTCCCCAGGGAAGTTCCTGTTGACCCGACTGCAGAGGGAAATGCCTTTATTGTTCATGCCACTGGGGCAGAAAATGGAGAGTTGTGGACTCGGTTGGGGGGATATCTGCTCTCAGCATTTAGGGGCTTACAAAATCTCCAGGTTTATTACATCGTTGTTCTGCGGGAAAAGGGAGCTGCCTATTATGCTGCTTCTGTTCCTAATGCTCATGGTCTTGCCGCTTACCCTAACATGCGTCCCATTGCTATTGATTCTTTCAATGATGATGCCACAGTATATGCTGGTGTATACCAAAGTATTCTGGGACAGAATGGTTTTGAAGTCGATACGCGAATCTATGGCGCTAATGTAGCCCAAATTTCAGACATCGCCACCTGGTACGGTACAGCTCAGGCAGCAGATGACCTGATTGGTGATGGTTTGCTAGATGGTGCTGAAGCGGACAAGGGTGGTTTGTGGAGTGTCTCTCAAGGAAGTTATGAGTTAACAGCTGATGGTGCTAGAGCCACTCAACCAGATAGCGTCGCTATGTTGGAGTGTCCCACACCCTCTGGGCTAATCCATTTGTTGATTGAAACCTCTACTCAGATAACTGGAGTCCGCATTGTGTGGCGTGTTCAGGATAAAAACCAATTCTGGAGTTTCCTAGCAGACGGGGACAAATGTCAACTTATGATTCAAGACCATGATAGCTGGGAATGTTTAGCTGTTAGCGATCTATGGTATTTACAGCCAACAGCGATCAACTCTTTACAGATATTGGATGATGGTAAGACCTTCAGCCTGTATCTCAATGGCCAGTTAGTCTTTAACAAGTGGTTTACAGATACCCGCCTGGAAAACGCTACCGGTGTTGGCATTGGTGGGATTAACTCTAACCATAGTCTGTATTTTCGCTCCTTTGAGGCTCACCCACGCACTATCCCTATTCCTTCTGAACTCGACCTTGGCTCCCCTTGGGTAGTAGAGGGTACCGAAATAGCTATCACTGAAGATTTTGCTGGTGCAGCTGGGGACTTGATGGGAAAAACCACCACTAGTGGTAGCAAAGTCTGGCATCGGAATATTGGGCTAGGGGTAATTGAGCTGACTGGGAATAGTACAGCCAAAGTCCAAGCTGATGCTAAACATCCTAATCCAGGTCGCACTGCCTACACCATTGATTGGGATCACCCAGACATAGCGGATTTACAGGTAGACATTACTCCCCCTGGAACTAGACGAGGACAGGGAGAAAAAGGTCGTGGAGGGTTTATCTTTTGGCAGGATGCTGACAATTATATCACTATCAATAACTGGTTAGATGACTGTTACGGTGGTGCTTCAATGTCTTCCTTTTTCTATCTCAATGGCTTTGAAGAATTATTTGATGCTGTCTGGACAAATGTGGGGAAACGCATTTACTGGGGTGTTTCCCATCGGCTCCGCATGATTTTTGATGGCATGAATTACATGATCTTCATCAATGATGAACCAGTATTGTATCGTGCCCTTACAGATGTTTATCCAGATGCGGTGCGTCTTAGAATTAACCGAGTTGGGATTGTTGCTAACTGGGAATGGGGAAATGATACAGGAAGTGTATTTCAAAATTTTGTAGCAAAGGTGTAGACTAATGAATTTAAGCAATCAACAGGTAACCCTTAACAATGGAGTAGGTGCAGGACTAAAATTCCATGGGGATGGTTCTAATCCTGATTTTGCACGTGGTACCTATGAACTTCCGCTTCAGAAAGCCTTAGCAAGCTGCTTAAACCACGATCATATCTTCTATGATATCGGTGCCAATATTGGCTTTTTTACTATTATTGCTGCGAAGCTAGTTGGGCCATCTGGACAGGTTTATGCGTTTGAGCCAGTTCCAAACAATGCTGACATTATTCTACGGAATGTGGAGCTTAATAGTTTCTCCAATGTTACTGTTTTCCCACAAGCAGTTTCTGAATCAACCGGAACCGGAGAATTGTTGCTGGCCCATCATTCAGGGGGAGCTACTTTAGCTACAGCGGGTACACCTCCAGATCTCAGGGGTGAAATGACAGTTGACCTTGTATCTATTGATGATTTGGTGTCCCAAAAAACTTTGAAACCCCCAACAGTCGTGAAAATCGATGTGGAAGGAGCAGAAATTAATGTTTTAAGGGGGATGATTCAAACTATTAAAGACTATCACCCCATCCTGATTTATGAAGTAGATGATGGGAATCAAGACTCCTTTAAACTGAAGAATCAAACCATTGAGATGTTTATTGACTCTCTAGGATATAAAATCATGCCCCTGGAACCAGCTTATCCCAATATTCCCTGGTATGTTGGACATGCGATCGCGTTTTCAAATCTAAATTGAAAATGCTATAGCAATTCTCATAGCTATGAGGTACACAATTGCTGGATTTTAGGGAACAGGGAACAGGGAACAGGGAACAGATAAGAGGTAACCTTGAAAAGGGATGCGCTGCATCAAGATAGGGAATCAACCTCAAAGAATACTGTACCTCATAACTGCGAGAAACGCTATATATTTTTGTAAGCATATGCGCTACGCGCATGCTACTTGAGGTGCCGTCAGCTGTCAGCTGTCAGCTTAAAATAAAGCTCTTTGGCCTATGGCTGATAGCTGAATGCTTACGAATTCTGGCGTTGCTGAATTAGGGAATGAATAGGAGTGGGGTGGGCATCCTGCCTGCCCCCAAATATCAGGAACGGGCAAGATGCCCATTCCACAAAACTCTTAAAATCATTCCATTATTAACCAACGCCGGAATTCTAGGCGAATTCTAAAATATGCTCAGCAGTAACTTGAGCTTGTTCCAAGTGAGGCACATGACCACAGTCTTTAATCCAGATTAATTGAGATTGTGCGATCGCATCCTTAAACTTGCTAGCAGCAGCAGTGCCTAAAATTTGGTCATGGTCACCCCATAAAATTAGAGTTGGCTGGCTAATCTGAGCCAGCTTATCCCCAAAATCACCATAACCACCACTTTTGGTAAACGCAATCAAGGCTTGATTCCAACCAGGCATTTCTAGGTGCAATGCAGCACAAATTCGGGCATCTTCAGACGCCCAACCTTTATCATAGTAAGCGTTTTTGCTGATACTTTGCCTTACCTTGGGATTAGCCAAAAATGCTGTCGCTAGGTAGCCTAAGGGAGGAAATAAGAACTTCCCAATCGGGGGAGCCTTGGTGCAGCCAGCGCTATCTATTAATACTAACTGTTTAACCACCTGGGGGTAAGTGAGGGTAAAATCAATCGCCGCTGCACCTCCCATCGAGGCTCCGACTACAATGACTGGTGTTCTAATCAGGGTTTTCCAGAAATAATAGAGATGGGTTGCGATCGCATTGGGACTAAATGGAGTCCCTGCCATGCGATCCGTAAACCCAAAACCCAACAAATCCACTGCCCAGGTTTCATTGTCCTGAGCCAGCAGTGGTAGCAAGCGGCGGAGTTCTAGCAGGGAACTATCGAAGCCATGGAGTAACAGAATCGGCGTGCCACCCTTACCCTGATTAACGTAAGTTGTGGCAATGGCCTGTGGGCTCAGGGGAGTTGAGATAGCTTGACGCTGGATACTTTGAGCAAGAACAATTGAGCTAGACTCAACTAGCTGCTGGGTATTGGAGGGCAGAAAATCAGGAAACATCAGTTGAATTGCTGTAATCAGAGGACAATCCTGATTTTCCCCCTCACAAGCGCAATTATGTTAGTCAGTGCTTACCCGAGCGGGGTTTAATTCAATAGCCTACCCTGATTCATAGGAACTAACAGACCTATGGATTGATGCAAGGGTAACGGTTGCAGTAAACCCTGCCTACAAAGCGCCAAAATTGTGATTTTGCTGATTTTACAAATGATTTAGAATTGCTATAACGTTTTTAGGACTCATGAGGTACACATAATTGTTTGACTATTGGCTCTTGCCTCTTCTCTTTTATCTGCTCCCTGCTCCCTGCTCCCTGCTCCCTACTCCCTGCTCCCTAAAACCTAAATATTTGTACCTCACAAGTCCTAGAATTGCTATAGATCTCATTACTAAGAGAAACGCTATAATTTTTTTTGACTGTGTTAAGAAACTGAAAGTTACTCAAACCGTTGCTGTTCCTTATTCCGAGATCCGAAGCTCTCAAGTCTTAACAGTTAAATTTAATTCTTTACGACTCCTTAGCTATAGAAAAAGAACATTTTCAACCAGACTCTCCCAAGTCCTGATTGGCTCTGATCAGGATTTCTGGGAAAACTTACGATAAGATTCAAATGGATATCAGAGGATAACTGTGTCTCAAGACCTATTGCAAAACCGAGACTACACCATAATTCTGGCAAGAAATGCCTCTAAAACCTTTGGAACCCTGCCTGGACTAGACAAGCAGTGGTTGCTAGCTCAGGAGTCTATTATCGCCTTGGCAAAGAAATGTGAGGAACTCGATCCAGACGGACTCACTATTTACATTGCATCTACTCCCTATCAAAAATATGACAACACCACTAGTCAGGCATTAGTTGACCTCTTTGAGCAGCCCTATGGTTCAGACAGCATCAATCTGGTTGAGCCGCTCAAAGTTGCAGTTGATGATCACTTTAGCCGTAAATCCCGCCAGCAGACAAAAGCAAACGGTGACATTATTATCGTCATCCTCGATAGTGAACCAAAGCCACGGATGGCTCTAGTCAAATTGCTAGTGGCAGCAACTAAGAAGATGGATTCTCAGGAAGAACTGGGTGTGATGTTTGCCCAAGTGGGGGACGATCCCATTACTCGTGGTTTTCTAACGGCTTTAGATGATGATTTACATGCTGCGGGCGCTAAGTTAGACATTGCGGACACTAAGCTTTTGTCAACGATGGAGGAAAGTAAAATTACCAAGTTTTTGCTCGATGCCCTATATGATTAGGATGTAAGCATTCAGCGGTCAGCTCTCAGCCGTCAGCTATCAGCTATCAGGTTATGGGTATTAGCTGATTGGTTTGATGAAAATGAAAGCTTACCACTGAAAACGGTTAAAATCTCAAAAGTATGTCTAAACCGACCAATATCAATAAGATTCTGATTGAACGTCCTAGCGAAGAGCATCTTGATAACTTAGGTGTCTCAAATTGGCCAATTTGGACAAAGGAAGTCTCGGAATTTCCCTGGACTTATGATGATCCAGAAACTTGTTACTTGCTAGAGGGTGAAGTAGTTGTCACCCCAGATGGCGGTGAACCAGTTCAAATTGCCAAAGGAGATTTTGTAACTTTCCCAGCTGGAATGTCTTGCACCTGGAAGATTCTTTCTAATGTTAGAAAACACTATCAATTTGGCTAGAAGTTTGAGGGACTTTTGTCCAGGATTTTAGGGAGTAGGGAGTAGGGAGTAGGGAGTAGGGGGAATAAAAACGAAGTGATTAACCGGAATTGAGCTCCCTACTTGATATACCTACTTTATTGTTTCACTGATATGCTTCTCTAATTCTTCTAATAATTGATCGACATCTTTCCCAACTTGCTCAAAGCACTCCGGTGGTGAAAGTTCAGGTTCAAATTGAATCAGTTTCAACTGTCCATTACCAATACCAATAATCAAAACTTCTTGCTCAGGTTTATGAGCATCCACCACTCCCAAAATTTCCTGAATTTGGTGATTAACCTGACGATTTAGGGTCTCTATTGCTTCCCTAGGACAGTAAACAAAATGTGGCTTTGGTTTCATGTCAAGTCCGAGGGTCTCATCACTTTCTCCTTTTTCCAGAAATAGCCCCCAAGCTAGTGCAGCTAATTCTTTTTGATTGGCTTTAACAAACTGATCTAACTGATGTTGCCACTTGTGTATTGCTAAGTCTTGCCGATTACTACCGAATAAGTTCATATCGTATTTATCAATCTGGATTTTAGGGAGTAGGGAGTAGGGAGTAGGGAGTAGGGAAGGTTGGCAAGTTGAAGGGTTGCCAAGTTCCGTAGCGTGGCCTATTGGCCAAGGTTCAACGGAAACTAACCTTTAAGCAATAGTACATAGTTAATATATTCGGCAACTTTGACCTGCTCTGTGGGGATTGTCTAGAGTTAAACAAACCACAAACTAACTCAACAAACTAAGGTAGATGGGTGGTTTTTACCGGAGAACGACACCATGATATCATGTCCGGTACCGCGCACCACCGGACATGATATGAATGATTTTTGGACAGATATTCTCAACTTTGCCAAGGACACCACAAACCGTGTCGGGAATCGGCACCTTCAGGACTTTGGTCAGGTACAAGGGTCCGAAAAAGCGGATGGTACGTTAGTGACCCAGGCGGACAGGTGGGCAGATCAAGAAATTAGAGATGCGATCGCATCTCATTTCCCCAGCCATGGCGTACTGAGTGAAGAAGCATCCCACCAATTTCCTGAGTCTGAATGGTGCTGGATTATTGACCCTCTTGATGGCACCACCAACTTTACTAGAGGAATTCCCCTGTGGGGGGTTTCCTTAGGCTTGTTGTATCAGGGAACTCCAGTGTTTGGTTATATTCATTTTGCTCCTGTCCAGCAATCTTTTCATGGTTTTTGGCTGGGGAAATCGGAGCTCAGTGGTGTAGAAAACGGTGCTTTTCTCAATGGACGTCCCATCCACAGCAGCCAGGATTCCCCTAGCCAAAACCACTTTTTCAACCTGTGCGCCCGTAGTACCTCAGTGATGAAGCAACCCTTCCCCTGCAAAATTCGGATGCTAGGGGTTGCCAGTTACAACTTTCTGGCCACTGCCAACGGTGTCACCTTAGGAGGAGTGGAAGCAACCCCGAAAATTTGGGATTTTGCTGGAGCTTGGGTGATTATTCACGCATCTGGGGCAGTTTGGGTACCCCTAGATTCTCAGCCAATTTTCCCCTTGGAAGTAGGCCAAGATTACGGTCAGCGGTCCTTTCCGACTCTAGTTGCAGCACGTCCGGAATTAGTGAGTGTGTTTAAGCCGTTGGTAGAATTTTTGGGGGCTAAGGCAAGTTGAATGTAGAATTAATTCTTAATTCTTAATTCTTAATTCTTAATTCTACATTCTTAATTCTTAATTCTTAATTCTTAATTCAAAAGAGATGTTCCCATAAATAATCTGCGATCGCATTTTCTCCTGCCAGTTTCTCTGACTGAACACCCAACAAAACGGAAATTTGTTCCAACTGATTATTGAATCGTCGAGCAACCCGACTGGGTATACCGTAGCCATAGATAATATGACCTTGCCCAGCAATCACTACTACTTGATAATCTGGGTTAGCTTGGGCAAACAAAGCAATCTTCTCTGCCATGGTTTCATCCCATAACACTTGGGCAGTGAAAAAATTGTCGAAGTTGCGACTATTGCTATGACCGGCGTGGTGATGTTGTTGGTAGAATCCCTGAATCAGGTTGCGGTAATCAGCGTTATCTGTGCGAATTTCTGATAATGGGGGAATATGTTCCTGCTCAGCAGAGGTTAAACTCTCTAAACCCCTACGGGCTACTTTACGAGTGACCTCAGTAGGTGTATTTAAGGCTAACACAGGCAGTTGATTAGTTTTAGCAAAGCGTACTAGGGGAGCATAATATTCCCAAGGAAAGCCCCAGCGTTGTTCATACTCACTTTGCTTAACCAACTCAGCTTCTGTGATTTCTCCTGCTAGGTATTGATCGAGGATATCCTGAGCTGGGCGCTGGAACATTTCCATTGCGATCGCAATTTTGGAATTTTCACGAGTTAGTGCTTTAATAATCGCTAACTGCGCCTCATGATCTTTTTGGCTGCTGTGAGTTTCTCCTAAATAGATAACCCGGGCTTTTTTCCATTCCGGTAATACCTCCGGTAGGGATAGTAGATTAACCGTTTCTATCTGTTGTTGCTGGCTAGTGGCAGTTGAACTATTATGTTGAGTATGTTGAGCAAAAGCTGGGGTAGTACAGAGAACGAAAATTCCCAGGGAATAAACAACGACTTTGGTAATTGTGCCCATATAAAAGTGATAATAGCTACTCAAAAATCCAACTGGTCATGTTTACTGGTCATGTTTAGCTTAACGTGATTCAGAATTGGCAGGAAGTAATTGAGCATCACAAAATTCCAAAAGCCGATTCAAAGCCCAAAATTCATCCACATCACCTTTGCCTGTACTAATGTGAGCCACATGACCCCCTTGGGCAGTTAAAATCAAGTTGGCATAGGGATTACTACTCGTGCGCTCTTCCAATTCTGGAATAATAGTAGGGTCAAAAATCGGGTCATCCGCAGCATAGATGATCAAATAGGGCAAAGCTAACCTGTCCAACAGGTAAAGTCCACTAGTCTTCTGATAGTATTCATTAACGCTAGCAAACCCGTAGTAATCAATCACCATATAGTGGTCAAAGCTCCGCATTGAGTTAATGCACTCCACTACACCAGGTTTGACAGCCTCAGGAAAGTTTTCTAACCGTTGTTGAGATATTTTCCTGAGTTTATGAGTGAACTTCTTTTCGATCAAGCGTCCGATTGGCGTAGATAGCAAATAATCTATGGAGCGATTCGATTCCAGATTAGGAGCCAAAACTGCTCCAAACCTGACCAGAGAACAATTGTTTTCAACTGCTGCCTTAAGTCCCCACAATGCCAACTGTCCCCCCATGGAAAAGCCCACCAAACCGACAGGTTCTGGGCAACCCATCTTTACTAATTGCATGGCTAGCTGCAACTGATCTTCCCCTTCTCGCCAACCGTCAGAAGATGGGACTGGGGATAGTTGTGCACTGCGTCCGTTACTGCGCCAATCATAAATTAACACTGCCCAACCATTGCTGTAGGCTTTACGAGCAAGGGTACGACTATACCAACCATTATCGACATCCCCTGTAAGGGCATAGTTAACAATCAGGGTACCTTTGGCATTGTCAGGACAACTCCACAATCCGCGCAACGGTACCTGATCCGCACCAGTAAATATGTGTTCCTGCCAGGGCATCAGGGGCAAATGGGAAAGCCAAGGTACTCTTTCCCCCCACCAACTCCAGGTCGTGCCGTACCAGTAAGTGGTAGCAATACTTTGAAATAAGCCATTTCTTAGGTACCAGGGAGCTTGGTAGTCTTGCATCAGGTTTCGTGCCTATTTGTGATTACACATCGGACTATAAGCCCTTCTAGTTCTCCATTGGTGTGGGCAGACAAACATTTGTTGCTCTAATTTTCGATATCTTATTCCATCCAGCGACGAGTCCCAAAAAACTGACAGGAATTGGAAGCTACCTTTGCTGCGGCGGCTAGGGCATCAGTAAACTCGTTCTGTAGAATATAGTGACAGAAGGCACCGTGAAACACATCCCCAGCTCCCAAGGTATCTACTGCTTGAATCTGGGGTACGGGTACTTCACCGGACACTCCTAAGCTACGATACTGAATTGGTTTTTCTCCTTGGGTAATGGCAATGTGATCAATCCCAGCGTCTAGGACATAAGCCATCACCTCTTCTTGGCGAGAGCACCCTGGTGGATAGAAATTGGCTGAGCAAATGGCGTAATCAACATAGGGCAAAATTGTTTCAAATCCTGGCTTCCAGCTACCGCCATCCATGACTACAGGGATATGATGAGTTTTGGCAAATTTTGCGATCGCATTACTAACCACCATCTGATGACCATCAATGAGCACCACATCCACCATCAAGTCTAAATCCTGAGGTATTTGTGTACTGCTGGCTTGGATTTTAGTAGCATTAATCGAAATAACTGCGCGATCGCCTGTGGATTCCGTAACAATGATCGAAGATACTGGTGGTGGTTGGGGGTTAGCTGGATCAAGGTCAGCGATGATTACGCCATGACTGGTCAAATCGCTGCGAATTAGCTGAGTAATCGGATTAATTCCCACCACACCGAGAATTTTAGCTAGATTCCCTAGATAGCTAAACGTTACTGCTGCATTCGTTGCTGGTCCCCCAGCCGCTACTGTATAGTCAGAAGCAGTTATTTTTTCATTGCTGCTTGGTAGGTTGGTGCTGAGGTATACCAGGTCTAAGGTAACCATCCCCACAAAAAGACCAGTGCTCGCCATTTAACAACTACCTTTAGTATGATTTTTCATCAGCCTTGTAAAGGTAAAATTGTTGACAGATCCCTACAGTTTCAAAGGAGTATGAAGGGATCAGCGTACTAACATCCAGGTCAGTGCGGTAAATACTAAAGAGCAAAAAATTTTCTCGCTTTGTGGTCTGGGCAACAACTTGCTTAATTTGGGGTCGTCCTGTATCCACCAGTATGGTACACTGACGGCGCAGGAAACTGCCTAGGGTTTCCGGTGCTTGGGGACAAACTTCTTCTTTTAGATACTTGCTCAGTTGCTCAACCGCATAATCTTCATAGGTAGCTTGTCCAGGATTGGTCACCACCATTGAGCCTCCCACCACCGCAAGTACTATAGTTCCAAAAGCGGTGACAACCTGTGAAATCTTCATCTGAATTTTTTAACGATATATTATATATTACGATGCCTATCAAGCCTTCGAGTTCCAGGTTAACTGCAAAATGGTGGTAACGTCTTGCATGTTTGATGGAAATCCCTCAGGGCAAGACAATTGCCGCCATGGTCAGCAAACCTCAGGACTCTATTCATTCCTGACTGACTGAGTAATTACCATCAAAATTTTATAGATTGTTGATAAACCAACAAATAAGATGCTATAATAAACAACGGTAAGATTATGGCGAGCGTAGCCAAGTGGTTAAGGCAGTGGATTGTGGTTCCACCACTCGCGGGTTCGAGTCCCGTCGTTCGCCCTAAAAGTCCGTGGAATGGAAATCAGTCGTGGAACAGGCATCTTGCCTGTTTCGACTTCCGGGCATCAGGGGTGGAACAGGCATCTTGCCTGTTTCAACTTCGGGGCATCAGGGGTGGAACAGGCATCTTGCCTGTTTCAACTTCCAGGCGGGCAGAATGCCCACTCTACTCCTATTCAGCGCGAAGATTCAGCAATGCCAAAAAAATGCAGAAGTAGATTCACATAATCACTTCTGCCTAAATCCTCTCAAGACGCTTAACTAGACACCAATAGAGTCTACATCCACAGTCTTGACTTCAGGGTCTTGAGAGTCATTGGCAATCTTTTCGCTTTGGCGGGCTTTGGCAAAGTCAATTAGCCACTGAGACAGCTCTGAAACGAGCAGGGTTATAACTGCGATATCATCAATTTGCCCAATGATGGGAATAAAGTCTGGGGAAATATCAATGGGGCTAAGAAAGTAAACTAGGGTTCCCAAGATGATCCACCAGCGGTACTTGGAATGGCGGATAGTGTTGCGATACCAGTTGTAAAAAGATTGAATTGGATTGTTCATCAAAATTTGCGGCTGAATACCTCATCCCATACCAAGTTGCGTGGGTAGGAAAGCCACACCTCCAACTAATGGTTTAAACGACTGGTTTTAAATGCTCATAAGCCGAGACCAGCCAAACTCGTTATCCCCAAGGGCCACACTTGTTAAGATTTCTTCCAATTAGAAGCAACCACAAAAGGGGTTTTTCCTATAGACCGGACTGGGGAACTCTCCGGCTCTGATGTACCAAACAATGGCTCAATACTCTATAGCTACTATTTATAGTGCCAGATTCTTCCAGAAACCGACTATGGGGATAACCACCCGTTTGATTAGAGTTTTTACTAGAATTTAGGCAGTTGAAACGGGCAAGATGCCCATTCCACCATGAAACGGGCAAGATGCCCATTCCACCATGAAACGGGCAAGATGCCCATTCCACCATGAAACGGGCAAGATGCCCATTCCACCATGAAACGGGCAAGATGCCCATTCCACCATGAAACGGGCAAGAT
>NZ_JAAHHU010001620.1:0-1125 GCF_010672095.1 Moorena sp. SIO3I6
GTCCTTTGGTGGAAATACCTAGTTTTTTCAGACCTGCTAAAATCAGTTGGTTTTCATAGGGTAGGATAGATTCCGTGAAAGCCAGTATCCCCAATCCAAAGGCAGCGGGGTATTGGAAGCAAGCAGTGGTGTAGATTTGCAGGAAGCGTTGGGTTCCTGGTAATAATTCTTGTGATGACTTTGGTAGAGGTATCGACTCACCTGGTGCGATCGCTGATAATTCTTCAAATAACTGCTGCCACATTTGAGGATGGGGTTTGCTATGACCAGATTTCCCCGATAATCCGTGTTCTTCATAGAGATTCTTTAATAAAGGGATTCGGGTTTGGGGTGTAGGTAGTTTAGAAGCAACAGCAGTGAGCCAATTGGGGAAACACCAACTAATCAGATAACGCTGGTTGAGCCAAGTTTCTAGATTACGACTTACGCTAGTTTCCCTGATTAAAGAGGATAATCGGGGATGATCAGCAACTAAGACTCCTAATTTTTCCTCAGTAGTGGGTAAATCCTCTAGGTGAGTGTGCCTTAACGGTAGATTTTGGAAACTCAGCAGCCAGGGATGCTGGAGTAGAGCATGATTTCGGGCATAATCGGGAATTTGCTGGGGAGACCCCAGACTTTGGATGGTAGCGATGGAAAAGCTGTTGGGTGATTCAGCTTGGGTGGGTCTATCTAACTGCTGCCAGACCTGTAGAGTCCGCATATATTCTAGAAAGTCTTGCATGATCTAATGTCACTAGTAATAGTGTTTTTACTGTTTTCTACAATGAAAGCTTCGTCCCAACAGGAAGAAGTATGCAGATCAAGGAGCAGCGGGAAGATTTCATGACGGTCAAGTCAGATCAACAGTTGCACTATACCGATAAAGCACGGATAAATATGGCGTTGCTGATTCTTGGAAAGAATGCGCAAACGTCTGATTTAGGTCAAGCCCCCGTGGGTCCCCCAACTTTGGGGGACTTTCAAAGTCTTGTTCCCCCCAAAATTGGGGGGCTAGGGGGGCAAAACGATACCCAGCCCCCCTACCCATGGATTGTGTGCGTAAGTCCTGAAATAAAGAAATTAAAAGCACACTGCTTTACAGCGATGACTTAACCATGCAGCATTCTGTTTCCCCTGTTTGCC
>NZ_JAAHHU010001621.1:0-1123 GCF_010672095.1 Moorena sp. SIO3I6
ATTATGCCAAAAAATAGTGGACGAACTTTTGGAAATTAACCGTCGTTGGCTCAATTATTACAAGAAGGGTGAGCGGGCTATAGAGTTTGCACTGTGTACGTTATAAGCTTTATGTCCCCCTGTCAGAAAAAGTAGCACTACTGTTAGCGGCACAAGAGAAGGTACGACAGGGTAGGTGGCTAGCAATACAGGGGAAAATAAAAAAGGCTATTTCTGTCTATCAAGAAGCACAAAAACTCAATCCTGACATCGACCTCAATCCAAATACAAGGGAAATAGATAAAGATCCAAAAACAGTAGCACAACAGTTAGTCCTAGACTCGAAATAATCAATTTACAGTATTGTTAAGGCAAGTAACTGGGGTTACCGGGATTGGGAGGCAACACTTACGGTCGTTGGTACTAGTTCTAGGGTCGGGTTCAGGCAGCGGGACAGATTGCAAAACCAACAACCCGGTGCTAACACGCCCCCCCGTCGGGCAACACCCGAATCGCTTACAAAAGCTAACCCCTCCAGCCGAGGGAGACGGGAGAGGTTTCGCGTGTTGATTTTAGAGCTGATTTGTAAACTCGCTGTAATCCTTGTAGGATAAGGCTTGGGCTAAACTAGAACAATTGAACTATTTAATACCCAAAAGACAATCATAGCAAGGTTTTCAGGCTTATTAATATTTACTTTACAAATTAGCTCTAAAGTCAGAATAGGGAAAATTTAAAAAAATATTGTACTTCATTATAATAAAAATCGCTATATACCCTCTTATTTATCACCTCTTATTTATTCCATGTTTTATGTTATATAAAATCAAAACCATGGAATTTAAATAAAGATAAGCTTAGGTTTTATTTAAAATACCTTGCCCACAAAAAAAAATCTCAAAACCCTTGAGTTTTTTTTATAATCGTTATGATTATAGTGTAAACACTAAACCAAAGGTGACCTTTATGGATTCCGAATTTCGCCCAAACCCCGAAAACAACCCTGAGGATATCACTCCCAGGGCAAACGCATCTAAATTAGATTGACAAATAAGCAAAAATGTGCTAAGCACCACCCAGGTTAAGTTGAGCACCAAATATGAGATAATGACTTCATGACTAATTTTTAAGAACTCGTTGGCGT
>NZ_JAAHHU010001622.1:0-1123 GCF_010672095.1 Moorena sp. SIO3I6
CATCATTTGTTATCAACAGCACCTTCAGCGAAAATGGAGACAATGGTTTTGATATAAATGCCGTAGGTCAAAATGTAAAGGTTATTGATAGCACTATAATCAGCAACGATAACACTGGCATAGAAATCGGTACTTCGGGAGAAGTAACTAACAACGTTGTACAGATATTCAATAACCAGATTATTGACAACCTGACAGGAGATAGTGGCGGTGGTGTCAGTGTCCTTGGCATTGATAACGAAGTGCTGCTGCTCAA
The DNA here is from genome assembly GCF_010672095.1 of Moorena sp. SIO3I6. Taxonomy (NCBI): domain Bacteria; kingdom Bacillati; phylum Cyanobacteriota; class Cyanophyceae; order Coleofasciculales; family Coleofasciculaceae; genus Moorena; species Moorena sp. SIO3I6. Next base: position 257 of record NZ_JAAHHU010001622.1, read on the forward strand.
CAATCAGATTACTGGTAACTCCGCAGAAGTCAATGGCGGCGGCATTGCTGTCGATAGTGGAAATACCATGTTCCTGGGCAACAACACAATCACTGATAATATTGCTGACAGTGACAACGATGGTACCGGCGATGGTGGAGGTCTCTTTATCGCTTTGGGGGCTATTGTCGGGATCAGAGCAACCCAAATTAGGGATAACTTTGACCTAGAAGCTGAGTCTCGCAATGTATTTGGTAATTTCTTCGACCTTGGAGATAATGACATTGCAGGTAATGACATTCAAGTTTAGAAATTGAGTTAACTTAGATCTGGCTTGGACTTTGGACAAAACCAAGGGGATCAAACATCTATCCCTAGAGCATCAAACCTCTCAAAAGCTTTCAGAAACTGTGTTTTATCGGAATCTGAACCTGAGGATATGGTTGCGGTAGGAATACCTTGGCGCAAGGGGGGAAAATAGTTTTTGCCTCCAACTTCAAAGTTATTGCTTAACCAAAGCCTGAAGTAGCCTCAAAGGAAGCAAAATTTTTCAATTAGAGCTTAGGTCAATAGGAAGTTTGTCCAAAGTCCCATCAAGGAAATAGCTGAAATTATTCTTTAGTTATCCCCTTGGCAACAACAAATGGTGTCGCCAAGGGTATAAGCTGTTGTCTATTAAAAATTCATAACAGCAATGCATAATACATTTGGCAGAAGACATAATCAACAATATTTTAATTTTTATATTCAATAAAATTTCGTTTAACTAAAATTATGCAATAAATAATAAATCAATAATTTAAAAAAATATTGATTTATTTACTAAAAATCTAGATGTTGTTTAAGTTCAAATGTGCGGTTTGGTTTAAAGAAACTATTAAGAGTTAT
>NZ_JAAHHU010001623.1:0-1122 GCF_010672095.1 Moorena sp. SIO3I6
TTAACTTCTTTGAGATTATTGGTGTCGAAGTCCTAGTAGGCTATGGGTTAACCGAAACCTCTCCCGTTACTAATGCTAGGCGTTCGTATCGTAACCTGCGTTTTAGTGCTGGACCACCTTTACCGGACACTCAAATCCGGATTGTTGACCCTAAGACTCATCAGCCTTTACCCCAAGGTCAACGAGGGTTGGTGATGGTAAAAGGACCACAGGTGATGCAGGAGTATTATCACAAACCAGAAGCTACTGCTAAGGCAATTGATCTAGACCGGTGGTTTAATACAGGGGATTTAGGTTGGGTTACCCCCCAGAATGATTTAGTCCTAACTGGCAGAGCCAAAGATACTATAGTTCTCACCAATGGGGAAAATATTGAGCCACAACCGATAGAAGATGCTTGTTTGCGTAGTGCTTACATTGACCAGATTATCCTGTTAGGTCAAGACCAAAAGGCATTGGGTGCTTTAATAGTACCAAATTTAGATGCCTTACAAGGGTGGGCAGCGGGTCAAAATCTTCCCCTTGACGTATTTGCTCCAGATGTTGATTTAAATCTTAAAGAGGTTCAGACTTTATACCGGACTGAATTAAACCGAGAAGTCAAAAATCGCCCAGGTTATCGGCCAGATGACCGTATTAGCACCTTTAGGCTGATTCTAGAGCCGTTTTCCCAGGAAAATGGCATGATGACTCAAACCTTTAAAATCCGACGACCTGTAGTCACCGAACGCTATCGCGCTATCATTGACGCGATGTTTGCTTAATCGAGGGCAATAAAGTTAAAACGTTAGAAGGTTTAGAGGTGCAGGCCTCGAACCTTGAGACTGAACCTCAATCTTCTTTTTAAGAATTATTGAGTAATATAACCAGTCAAACTCTCAATCCCTCAAACTTAGATAGTGGAACGCATATGGACGACTCTAACAAGAACTTACTATTGAAACGGCCAATTAATATCAAAGCCATCGTTACCCCTCGATGGAAAGAAGAGGTTCAGCAACAACTACAAAATCAAATCAACCAAATCGACGGCCAACTGCAACAGATTGATATCCAGGGACAAAAAGCGATCGCTGAGATTAAAAAGCAGAGCATGGATCCTCCTGGTCCTCAGGTATCGCA
>NZ_JAAHHU010001624.1:0-1121 GCF_010672095.1 Moorena sp. SIO3I6
AAGGCCAATGGGTAAGGCTACTGGCACCAAACACTATCTTATTAATCCGAGGGGATGTGCAACTAGCAGACCGAAGCTTGGTACCATTAGAACAGATAGGGATTGGCGGTTTAGAGAGTGTGCGGGGCTATCGCCAGGATCTGATTCTATCGGACAATGGTGCCTTTATTTCTGCAGAGCTGCGTCTGCCAATTATTCAGAATGATAGCGGAACTCTGGTGCAGTTGACTCCTTTTCTTGATTTTGGTACTGGCTGGAATAAAGAAGATGAAAATGATATTGATGATAATACGATCGCATCCATTGGTCTGGGTTTGCGATGGCAGCAAGGAGATTTACTAGAGGCTAATATCGGCTGGGGCTTGCAGTTAGTGCCTGTTGACACTAGGGATAGAACCTTACAGGAAGATGGCTTCTATTTTTCGGTGATTTTTAGACCATTTTGAACAATGAAATGAAAATTAACAATTAAAAATTAACAATTAAAAATTGCTATTAATATAGCGCTTATGATCATAGTTATCAGATGCAGTAATCGGAAAAAAAGACAATGGTCAAAAAAAGGATATATACCGTTTTGCTCTCGGTTGTAAATACACTTATTTTGGCAAGAGGCAAAAGGCAAGAGGCAAAAGGCAAGAGGAACCCACCCCTAACCCCTCCCAGGAGGGGAAAGATATCTGGAGTTTTGTGGGACAATCTAAAAAGACCTCTTAGGTTGATAGCTGAACTAACAACATATTATTATAGTGACATAGCTAGAGCAAATCTAAAATATTTAGGGTTGAGGGTAAAGAGGTGGATAAGATTGCCTCTGATCGCTCTGTTAACAGCATTATTGTGCAATTTAGCCCCTCCGGTTTTAGCGAAAGTCCCACAAACGTTGAAAGTTGAAGGGTCTAATGTTGGAAGGTTGAAGGTTGGAAGGTTGAAGGTTGAAGGGTTGAAGGTTGAAGGGTTGAAGGTTGAAGGGGATATTGCTCTTAAACCTGCTAACCTTAAACCTGATAACCTTAAACTTTCCACGTTACTTGCACAGGGGCAAGGTCTCTACGATTCAGGTAGATTCGCCGAAGCAGTAGATGTTTTAGAACAAGCTCTTGAGAGTAATCAAAATCAGA
>NZ_JAAHHU010001625.1:0-1120 GCF_010672095.1 Moorena sp. SIO3I6
TCACGGACGTAGGGCCAAGAGTCTTTTCCGTCTAGGTTTTGACCATCTGCGTCATCTTATCCTTAATCCTCAATCCCTTCATCAGTTCGACTTTCGGCAATCAATACATGTTTTGTCCTGTACTTAGCTCAAAGGGTTATGGATGCAGCCATAGAAATCAATCCTGATTGGGTAATTCGTAATGCTTGTCGTCGCGCCGAGTCAATTATGGATGCAGGGAAAGCAAAATACTATGATGAAGCAGTAGAATGGCTGAAAAAAGCCCGTGATGCTTATCTTGCTTCGGATAAAGAACAAGAATGGTCAGATTATCGTAATAAATTAATCACTATTCATGGCCGAAAGCGCAAACTAATGGGCTTAATTAAATCAGAAATTTAACTTAATTATTAACTTAATTAACAATTGCATTTTCAATTTAGCAACGCCAAAAATACTTTTCCCGCTACTGGGCTACTGGGCTAAGCTGACTTGCAACTCCAAACAATTCCGACCATTGACCTGTAAGTTATACTCTACCCGATCCATTAGTCGATGGATAATCAGCCAGCCATAGCCATTTTCCTGTAAATCACCTGGATCCGGTGCTTCATAAAAGGATGGGTCAAATCCTTGACCATAGTCCCAAATCTCCAGAGCAATATCCCGTTCTTTGAGTTCTAGGCGAATCAAGACCGGTAAATTGGGTTGATCCCGATGAGCATGACGAACTACGTTAGAGTAAGCTTCCACTAACACCAATCGCAAACGATTGGATAGACTAGGCCAATCAACACGATTTCCGAGTTCAACCTGCAAAATCCCTAGAAACCAGTTTTCGACAATGCTCAAAAACTTCAGGTCACTCGGTATCTGTAGTTCTGTTTTCATCCACTACAATACCTCCAGAGATACTAGGGTTTGGTCGTCTTCCTGAATCGGATTGGTACGCTCTCGAATCCGAGCTAAGAAATTACTAAGGTCAAACGGAGCAGGTTCCTGAAGCAGAAGCTGCCAAAGACCGGATGACTCAAGCCTAGAACTGGTGCTGGTTGACCCATCGGATGAAGAACCTGTCACTGGATTCACTGGATTCAGGGTTGCTTCCGTAATTCCATCACTTGTTAGTAGCAGGATGCTA
>NZ_JAAHHU010001626.1:0-1120 GCF_010672095.1 Moorena sp. SIO3I6
TTGTTTTGGTTCCGTTGTCCAGCGGAGTTGTGGCCAAAGCGGCAAGCGTCACCAGTGGCGGTGCTGACCGTGGCTGTAGCGTTGTACATGGTGGAATTTCTGCTCAATGCCCATGGTAATCCTGTCTTTGTATTGGCTTGTGGAGGACTATCAGGATTGGTGGTCCAAGAACCTACAACTAATAAGGTTAAAAAAGCCCCGGCATTGGCAGCCCAGCGTTATCGTAATCAAAATCGGAATCAAAATCGGAATCAACGAAGACAAGTTCAACGGAATTAGGGATGATATAGCAGGGAGTAGGGAGTAGGGAGTAGGGAGTAGGGAGTAGGGAATAGGGAATAGGGAATAGGGAATAGGGAATAGGGAGTCGGGAGTCGGGAGTCGGGAGTCGGGTAAAAAATCTGTTTAAATTATTACGATTAAAAACGCTATTTTTTTAGAAAAGAACAATTAAATTAACTAACAAATAAGAATTATTTAGCTAAGGCAAAAAACAGCAAAATTTAGTTATGTCTAATGAAATAAAAAACAATAACGTAAATTCTTTACTTATAGTAATTGTTAACTACAAAACCCCTAGTTTAACTATAGACTGCTTACGCTCTCTAGCGGATGAAATCCCAGGTTTATCGAATACTACGGTAGTAGTGGCAGATAATGCCTCTGGGGATGGATCGGCTGTTGCCATTAAAAATGCGATCGCAAACGAAAACTGGGATAGTTGGGCATCGGTGATGGCACTAGACCACAATGGTGGATTTGCTTTTGGCAATAATGCTGTGATCCGCCCAGCCCTGAAGTCTAATCAGCCACCGGATTATGTGTTGTTGCTCAATCCAGACACCATTGTTCGTCCTAGGGCGATCAAAACCCTGGTCGAGTTTATGAGTGACCATCCCCAGGTGGGTATTGCTGGCTCTCGCCTGGAAGAGCCTGACAGTACCCCTCAGTGTTCAGCATTTCGGTTTCATACCGTCCTCAGTGAGCTAGATTCTGGTTTGCGTCTCGGTGTGGTATCGAGATTATTATCGAAGTGGGTAGTTTGGCCACCGATTCCTGACCAACCCTGTCCAACGGATTGGGTTGCTGGAGCAAGTATGATTGTTCGCCGGGAAGTGTT
>NZ_JAAHHU010001627.1:0-1119 GCF_010672095.1 Moorena sp. SIO3I6
AAGCTTTGCACCGCTTTTTTTCCAAGTAAACGTAAGCTTGCTTCAATGCTTTCCGTTCTTTGGTGGGTAACTTGGGTTGGTAACCTTTGTGGAGGGTTTCTTGGAGGACATCTAGATCTCGAAGACTCCCTAAAATACGGGCAATCTTACCAATCTGTTTTTCAGAGGCTGCTTTGGGCAAGTCTAAGGCAGGGGTAAAACTAGTGATGGCGGTACGCAAGCGCCGCATTCCAATACGCATTTGGTGCAGCTGTTCTGGATCTCGATCTTGGAGAACGGCGGCTTCGTGACTAAGCATTTTCTGGAAGTGTTTCTGAATTCCCAGATAACTCCATTCTCCAATGGTTTTGCTTTGGGGTAATACTAGTTTGTTCATCGTCCCAGATACGTTTAACCCGGTAATTCGTGGGCTTCGCCGGAATCCGTGTATAGCACGTCAGTAATTGACGAGGAGGTATCTCTCAAAGCTTTCAGGAAAATCCCAAAAGCGCCATTGTGGTCTCGATCAAGTGTGTGTCCGCATTCAGGGCACAAAAACTTCTTAGATCCGCCTAACTTACGGTGAACATGGCCACACCTTGTACAAGTCTTGGAAGTGTACTCTTCAGATACGTCTACTACAAAACAACCTCTTTTAGTTGCCTGATGCTTCAACGTCATCTTGAATCGGTAATGTGCCCAATTCATCATTGCCTTAACTGTTTTACTTCTGATTTTCCTTTTAGCCTTACCGACCATTTGTGATGTTTCAAACTTTGGTAAGTAAATAACTTGATATTCAGAAGTTAGATAGCAAGAAATTTTCTTGTGGGCTTCATCAATTAGGTTACGAATTTTTACCCTAATCCTTTGAGCAGCCTTCCTTAACTTAAACCTCTTTCTCTTGTTAGGGCCTCCCTTGGCCAAGGCTGCCTGAGAAATTAATCGATCTAAATGAGAACACAGGCGATAAACCCTTCCAATGTCCCCAGTACCTAAGCCTATAAATCTCTGGCCATCAAATCCAGTTAAAAAGCTCCTCACCCCTGGGTCTAAGGCGATTGCTTTTTGAGGGATAGGGAAATTATCTTGGTCTGATTCAACGGCAAAGCTAATAAACCACCGACCTCGATCAATGCT
>NZ_JAAHHU010001628.1:0-1119 GCF_010672095.1 Moorena sp. SIO3I6
CAGTTAGTGCGAATATAATGCCCAGTGATAGAAATGATCCTATTTTAATAACATTCATTGAGAGCACCTGTTAGCTGAGTTTTGGGTAAATCCTAGCATTTTGATACCCAAGCACAAAAACCCCGACTAGTCAGCTATCAGCTGATAACTAACAGCTAATAGCTAATAGCAACACCTAGAATTTTTATAGGACTTACGAAGTTTAGTTGGTTTTGCCCCCCTGCCCCCCAATTTTGGGCAGGGCTGTTTCAAACTTTAGTAAGTTAACGATTATTGGAGATAGGGGGATAGGGGGATAGGGGGATAGGGAAATAAACTAAAATTTCCCGAAAAATGCCCAAATTTAGTCATTAAAATCTGACGAATTAACCGCCTTCAATCAACTCAAATCACTAACAATTTGTTAACGGCCTTCGAGGAAGGTTAGATAAATTTGCCCAAAATCCCGAGTATTAGTCCAAAATTCTCCCCATCTCCCCATCTCCCCATCTCCCCATCTCCCCATCTATTTTTTGCGAGAATGAAACAGCCCTACCAATTTTGGGGGGTAATGATGTCAAAGTCCCCCAGAATTGGGGGATTTAGGGGGCATTTGCGTAAGTCCTGTTTTACTTAGAATCTAAAGGTGGTACGGATCGCTCCAACCCAAATCGTATCATTGTCATCATCGTGATTAGGATTGAAAATCACGTAGGCTCCTGGAGTAATCGTGATGTTCTTGCTAATCGGGAATTTGTACTGTGCTTCAATCAGGTAAGAAGTATCATCATCTTCATCAGCACCATCAATGTCGGTAGCCTTAGGTGGCACACCTCCAGCAAAACTCAGCACAGCTCCTTCTTTGCCAAAATCCAGGAAAGACAGGTTAGCTGACCAAGTTAAGATTTCAGCATTGTCACCTTCTTCCACCGCACCATTATCATCTTCTGCGATCGCATCAATATAACCAAACCAACCGCCTAGGTGAATTTGTGAGCTCAGGCGAAGACTAGCTTGTGCTCCAAAGCGATTAGCAGAGGTAGCCGTCTCCCCAAAGGGTTGCTTGGCCAGGTCACTACCAGTGCTACCGGAAAGATTCACATCCTCTCCTGGCTGGTAGCTACGGACGTAGGTCAAAGA
>NZ_JAAHHU010001629.1:0-1115 GCF_010672095.1 Moorena sp. SIO3I6
TCTGGTGGTGCAGTGGAATTGATTCAGGATGGCGAGACTGGTCACTTGGTACCGCCAGGAGATTCAGTAGCACTGGCTAAGGTTATTGGTGAATTGCTCAGTGATCCAATCGCTGCAGATAGGCTAGCCGAGCGGGGTTATATCCATGCTAAGGATACTTTTTCCCTGGAATCCCTGTTGACGGCCTTTGACCAAGCTCTGAAAAAAGTATAGCGCTACGCTTAGCGTCAGAAGTTAGAAGTCAGAAGTCAAAAGTAAGTTATGACTTGCGCGTAGCGCTATATAAGGGGGGATTTCTGTTTTGTTTAAACTAAAATAGTTATGTCCTAACCAACTCTTTCTCTGCTATAGATGAGCAACGGTTGTTCTTGCCATGGGGCTTTGAAGGTGCGGACACAAGCCTGATCACACAGCTTCTGCAACGAAAATTCCCCTTAAATAGGTACTAACTAGCTTGTCAGTACCTATTTAATAGGTACAGTACCTATTTCTTCCGCCAACGGGCATCTGGCCCTCGCCCAAGGCATTCGAGCCGCCCAGCCTTCCTTTCCTCGCGCAAGATACGACGAATTAAGTCAATTCCTACAGTAGGACATTGTTCCTGTAAATGCTTGATCGAAAAATCTCCAACTATATTGTTAATGGCATCTAGCACCATCGCTGTTTTAGCGCCTTTGGTTGAGGTTACTAACCCAACCCGTTGCTCAAAATCCCGGTACGCCGATAGCACCAACACTCCCAGAAAATACTCCCACCAAGGTAACAAACTATGCTGTCCCTGATGCCAGCTTTGGGAGGACTGGTAAAGTGTATCGTAGTAGCTTTCCTTTGTGCGTTCTACAATGCGTTCCAAACTAATAAACCGCCCCACCTCGTAACCAGCTTTGTATAGTAACAGTAGTGTCAGCAGCCTAGCCATCCGTCCATTTCCATCACTAAAAGGGTGGATGCACAGAAAATCCAAGACGTAGGTGGGGATGAGCAATAAAGGTTCGAATTCCTCAGACTGCCAGAGGCGATTGAACTGTTCGTGCAAGCGTTCCATCGCGGATGGTGTAGCATAAGCCGCAAGTGGTTGAAACCTCAGAACCTTTGTACCATCTGGATAAGTTTGG
>NZ_JAAHHU010000163.1:0-12154 GCF_010672095.1 Moorena sp. SIO3I6
CCTATGACGCTAACAACGATGGTATTGATGATTTCTTCTTCCGTAATTCCATGACTGGAGACAATGGCATCTGGATGATCGAGAATAACTCAGTGAGTGATGATAATATTGTCGGGATCACTCCGGTCGAAGATACTAACTTCTCCTTCTACGTTTAGGATAGTCAGCAGCTAGCTTTACTGTTGTAATTAAAGTCAAGAAAAACCCACCCCTTGAGCGTAAGCAGAAGGGGTGGGCTGTTTGTTCACTTCAATCTGAGTCTAATATCTCCGAGTTTTAGGGCAAACGCATCTAATCGTCAGAAAAATTTTGATGATTCTTTGATTGAGCTGATTTCCATAGATGCTTTTTGGAGATTTCGTCAAGTCAAGACCTAGCTGGCTACATTTGAACATTATTTATTGTAAATTAGCTGAGGGGGTGACATGAGCCCTAAAAAGCTTAGTATATAAGGCTTTGATGCCAATGAGCTCAGGGAAGATACAGTCCCAAATTAACCCTCCTTTCATTTAATGGCAAGCTCAAACCCTTATAACATAGTCCAAGGTCGCGCCCAAAACAGAATGTATCTTTTAGGTGCGACCCGTGGCGAATTTAATTCGCCACGGGTCGCACCTCTGCATCGCTAAGTAACTTATGGGCTGAAATTATTACCCAGTAAGGATTTCAGCTTGCATGTCACCCCCCCAGGTAAATTAGTTAATTTTATTACTAATCTCAAATTTTGCACCACAGTAAATTGATTGGGGCAAAAACTTGTGTGCACACCTCAATGACTGAATGAAAGAGGGACTGAATGAAAAAGGTAATTCTTTAACCCGGATTTGGTATAACCCCTAACTGCTCTGAGGCAGGGGAAAATTACTCATTCATAATTCTTAGCTCACTGATGTTATATAATAATTAGTTTTTGCTTAGTACCAACTCAGTAAAAATTTAATAAATATTTATTAAATTTTAATTAAAATATCTAATTCCATAGTGACAATTACGGAATTTTATGGCATTTATACTAGTGGTAGGATTTTTTTTCAGTCAAAACGCCAAAAAAAAAATATGAAGCCTGGAACAAAACTAATTTTTTGACTAGGTCATCTCTTAGGGTTGGAATTTTATCAGGGTATCGTTAGCCAGTCAAAATCTAGAAAAGGCTTCAAAAAATTTATCCAGTTTCACTGGATAAATTTGAGCAGGGCATCTTTGAACTATTAAAGGGGGTGTTTTACCCTTATCGATATATCTAGAAATAGGTATCTAAAAACATGTATCTAGAAAGTTACTGTACCCTAGATACATCGATAAGCATGATTAAATTTTTCCCCAAAAGTTCACATATAAAGTGCACAGACTCTTATCTCATCTCATGGCAGGGACGTTGAGTAATTCCAGTGTCTTGATGCAGTCGCTCATGGGGGAAACCACGGCAGACCGCGAGTGGGGGAGACCCCCAAGACCGCACTGCCTCCCCAAGACCGTAATGGTGCGTTTGACCCGTAATTAAATTCGCCACGGGTCGCACCTCTGCATCGCTTTTGTAAGTGACACATCCCATAACTTAGTTAGTTGGGATGGAGTAATTAAAAATTTTTTGGTGCATCAGGACTGAAAAGAAAAGCCAACCAGTGTAAACACAGATAACTAACTTTTGGGAAAAAACTATCTTATGGTTCTGATTGAAGCAGAAGGCACTCGCGTTACGCGACAAAACTACGGCATAACCGGTTTCAACAATATTGATCTCGTTGCTTCAGGGGGTCGAGCCGTCGAGATCTCAAACTTTGATAACCCGCAAGGAGAACCCGGTGTGCTGACATTTACATGGACAGCACAGGATGGACCGGCTGGTAAGTATGATATTCGTATTGCCTACTTTGACGAAGAGGATGGGGAATCTCCACTGACATTTAGTGTTAATGGACAGGAAGTTGGTACATATGTTTTTAATCTAAACATACCTGCAAATACACCTGATCCAACAGCTGAGCCAAGGAATTATGTCCCTCTGAGGGGTGGCAATTCAAGCGGCACCCTAAGTGCTGAGGATAATCCAAATAAACCCCTTTTTCAAAACATAGACCTTGCTCCAGGGGATGAAATACAAATCTCGGTACTGGCAGATAGCAATAATCCTGAATTGAATTTCGAGCGAGGGCGAGTTGATGCCATTGAAATTACCCGAGCCCCCAGTGTGGATCTGTTCTGGCATAATCCTGTCAATGCACAAGTTGCTTTGTGGACTCTAAATGGCCAGGGCACTAGCGTTGAGACGACAGCGTTCATTACAGATCAAAGTGGTCAGGAGGTGTTGGTACCAGAGAACGCTGGATTTGAAGCCCGTGGTGTTATAGATTTAGGGGATGGTATCAGGAATCCTCTGTGGCGTAATAAGATGACTGGCGCTGTTGGGGTTTGGAACATGGAACGCTCCGAGTTCCAGGATGCAATAATTACTCAGGCACCAGCAGGTCAACCAGGATCAGACCTCAACTGGGAAATCCGTGGCACCGGAGATGTTAACCGTGATGGTGCAGAAGAAATTTTCTGGTACAACACATCCAGCGGAGAAATTGCTGTTTGGGAGATAGATCAAAACGGATTTCAGAATGCTACCTTTATTACGGATACCAATCTTAACAAGATAATAATATCACCTAATGATCCCTGGCAGTTAGTTGCGGCTGGAGACATGGATGACGATGGTGACGCAGATGCTATCTGGCAAAATATGAATACCCAACAGTTTGCCTACTGGGAGCTTGATGGTACTGTTTTCCAGGAGCCAGTGCTGATCGATGCCCGACCAGCAGACGGTCCTTGGGAATTCCGTGGTGCCTATGACGCTAACCGAGATGGTATTGATGATTTCTTCTTCCGTAATTCTGTCACTGGACAAAATGGCCTGTGGACGATCGAGAATGACTCACTTGGTCAGATTGTCGTTATCGATACGGTTCCAGATCTCAACTTCTCCTACTACGTCTAGGATAGTCAGCAGCTAGCTAATGGAACTTGCGTGTAAAAAAAATACCAATTAAAGTAGGGTGGGCAAAGTAATATAATTTAGAATAATCAAAAGAAACAAGCTGTTGTTGCCCACCCTACAAGCTAAAAACTGGTATTTTATTTTTTGGCTACTCTCTTACTATTGTAATTAAAGTCAAGAAAAACCCACCCCTTCTGCTTACGCTCAAGGGGTGGGTTGATTGTTCACTCAAATCTGAGTATAATATCTCCGACTGTTAATCACTTCGTAGTCAGGTAAATCGTTAATTGTTAGTTAATTGTTAGTTAATTTTTATAGCGGTTTGCGATTTTTTAAGTACATAGTTATGGGTTTTTCTGGAGCAGGGAACAGGGAGCAGGGAACAGGGAAAACAATCCTGTGTACCTGATAGTTATGCAAACCGCTATAGTTAATTGTTAGTTATTAATTTAAAACTTTCAATTTTCAATTTATTGATAACATTATTATGTGGGTTTCAGTGGTAATAATTCAGTTAAAGACCAAATACTTAGGTTCAGTTGCTCAGCAATTTGTGCCTCAAAAGCGTGAATTGATATCGAAATCATGGAGTCGGTTTACGATCCCAGTCAACGGATGTGGTTTTTAATTCCCGACCACCCCACATTTCCGTCTCGAAAGTAGCACTTTCTCCAGCACTGAGGTTAGGGGGATTGGTGTACATGGAGCTGGTGCCAATTACACTGCCGTCATCATCCAGAATTTCATAATTTACTCGGGTCGAGTAGACAGTGACTGATTACACCCAAAGATAGAACTACAGACGAGATCGCTACTTTACTACGAAACATGATCAGTCTCCTGGTTTGAACCTTGAAGTTTGTAATGTTAATACTGAGGTGTTTCGGTCATTGGCTGACTCGAATTCAACCTCTACTTACATTTCTGAAGCCCATCCAAGTTTTACGCAGTGGATTGTCTAATCTTTACAAAACTAAAAAAAAAGCTCTGGTCAGACTTGGCATAAAAAGCCGGAAAAGTGCCTAAAACGTAGGGTGCGTCAGTAATGCACCCTACTCGTAGCATCAGAAGAAACCATGGCGACCAATGAGCAGATACCCTGAATGGGACCGAGTGCGATCGCTTTCAGCAGGTGATCAGCTTGGTTAGCAAATCCTGACCAGGTTACTCCTAACCCTCCCAACACAGGGTTAATATCATGTCAGGTTGAATACCCATAATTAAGGAGAGGGTGGGACCCACCCCTAACCCCTCCCAGGAGGGGAATGTGGGGAGATTGGGAGATAGGGAGATAGGGAGATTTTTCTTAAGGGTAATTATCCCGACATGATATAAGGATAGGGTCTGATTACAATCAGTAGGATGATGGTAAACACTGATTGACTCTTTGACACGGACGCGATCGCCTACTTTGATCTGGCTATGGTTATAAAGTTAGTGAAATACCAGTAACGATTAAATTGATCCATGTCAGAAACACCCCAAACCTCAGCTCAAATAGAGCTGGGTAGTACCATGGAAAGCCATGAGCTAACCGCCACCACGGCAAAATGGTTTGACTATCCAGTGCGAGTCCATCCCCACCACACTGACTATGCTGGTATAGTCTGGCATGGTACCTACATTCGCTGGATGGAAGAAGCGAGGGTGGAGTACTTACGCTCGATGGGTATGGATTATAGTGATCTCGTCAGGCTAGGATGCGATTTACCAGTAGTAGAACTTTCTTTACGGTATCACCGGGCAATGCCAATGGGCACAGCAGTAGTTGTCAAGACAGGCATCGCCGAAATGAAAGGTGTCCGTATGAACTGGAATTATAAAATTCAATCCCATGATGGCAAAGAACTTTACGTAACCGGTCGTGTGATTCTAGTAGCCGTTGACCGAGAGCAGGGTAAGATTATGCGCAAGTTACCACCAGTGCTAAAGGATTTATTAGAGAAGCTTTCTAGTTGAGGCAATGGAACTGAGGTTATTTTATGGTTATTTAGCAATATCAGCATATTGCCACGCTTGTTGATATTGCTGTTGTATAGTTTCTGCTTCTGCTGTTTTTCCTTGTGCTTGCAAACTTTTTGCTAAACCATGTAATGACCAACCATTTTCGGGATAAATATCTAAATCATCACGAAAAGCTTGTTCTGCTTGCTCTGGCTGATTGCCTTGTAGCAGGATTGTGCCTAGCAAATTACGGGTAGGAGAATACCAATCTGGTGGTTCAGTATAAACCAGCTTATCTTCTAGAGCAATAGCATTTTTTAAGTGACTAGTTGCTGTCGTATAATCTTGCTCAATAGTAGCAATTGAACCGGTTAAGACTTCATCAGCAATTTTAAGAACACTAGCAGTAGAATTAAAACTCCAGATTTTCAATTCTTCTAAATCAGGATCAGCCATTAAAGCTTGTAATTTAGCTAATTCTTGATTAGCTTCTTCTTTCTTACCTTGAGACGTGAAAGCCATACCTCTAGCATAATGCCAAACACCCGTAGCATATTTCATATCAGTTGTTGGTGCAGGTGTTTCTAGGATTTTATCCCATTTTCCAAAGCGCACTTCTGTATAAAGTGGAACAACATAAAAATGTTGTATTATACCAGATAAACTTGGATTACCAATCAGACTTGAATCAACTGCTGCTGTTTGTTGTGCTGCTTCCATTGCTATTTCACTTTGTCCACTCATTACCGCTGCAAACCAGAGGAAATGGTAGTTATGAGGAACATAACCAATAGTATAAATACTTTGAGGATGGGGGGATGCCAGATAGTTACGATCCGCCATAACTGCTTTTTGATTAGCAATAACAGCATCTTGGTAACGTCCGACTCGAATATAGATGTGAGAGGGCATATGGACTAAATGTCCTGAAGCGGGAACGAGATTGCGGAGATTATCAGCAGCTTCTATGGCTAATTTGGGTTGTTCTTTCTCAGTGGCATGGATATAGAAGTGAGTAGCTCCCGGATGCTTAGGATTTCTTTCTAAAACTGATTCTAATGTTGCTAAAATTGGCTTGGCTTCTGGTTTGAGTTCCCCATTATCTTGCCAATAGTCCCAAGGCATGGTATCCATTAGGGATTCTGCGTATAGAGTTGCGACATCTAAATCATCAGGATAATCTTGAACAACCTGCTTCATTGCCTGAGCATAAGCTAGATCAAGGGAGGAACGATCTGCCATTGGTTGTTCCGAATAACGCTGTGCTAAAGCTTTAATATAAGCCTGTTCCTTTGGAGATGCCTTGTTACTTAGTGCGATCGCTTGTTGAATTGCTTGCCAAGCCTCTGATACTTGTTCATCTGCCATTGGTGCATTGATATTTGGTCCTTGAACATAAGCTAATCCCCAGTAGCACATGGCACAATTAGGATCTAGCCTACTTGCTTCTTTAAAAGCACGAGCAGCTTCAGCATGATTAAAAGCGTAGGCAAGAATTAAACCTTGATCAAAATACTTTTGAGCTAAGTCTGAGGTAGTGGAAATAGGGTAATGATAATTCCCAAGATTATCTATTAGTTCTACTCGTTCAATCTTTTCCTGGGCAGATGACGCTGAAACTGGAGGATTAAACAGGAAAGGGGATAGTAAATTAGGAATAATGATTAATCCTAAACCGACTATAAAACCTATAGTCAACGTTTTTAGCTTATGATTCATTTTGTTGTTCCTCATACAGTCCCCCATCCCTGTTGCATCAGTTAGCCTCAGAAAACTAAATTGCTGCATTTAGTCATTAGTCATTTGTCACCCACCAAAGTCTCTTGGTACTTACAAATGACCAATGACTAATTACTGTTAACCACAGCAGTGATGACTTATGAAATTGCAGGGCAATTCACATTTGTGCCACCTAAACCACAATACCCATTAGGATTTTTAGCCAGGTACTGCTGGTGATAGCCCTCTGCGTAATAAAACTCAGGAGCATCTATAATTTCTGTGGTAATATTACCATAACCGGCGACCTTCAGGGCTTGCTGAAAAGCGTTTTGTGAGGCTTCGGCTAGCTTCTTTTGGTCTTCAGAATAGGTATAAATTCCTGAACGGTACTGAGTACCAGTATCATTGCCTTGGCGCATGCCTTGGGTGGGATTGTGGCTTTCCCAGAAGACTTTCAAGAGTGCTTCGTAACTGATTACGTTTGGGTCAAATACCACCAGCACCACTTCATTGTGGCCGGTCATGCCTGTACAGACCTCTTGATAAGTAGGGTTAGGGGTAATTCCAGCAGCGTAACCTACTGCGGTAGTGAACACTCCCTCCTGTTGCCAGAATCGGCGTTCTGCTCCCCAAAAACATCCCATGCCAAACATCGCCATTTCCAATCCATCAGGGTAAGGGGGTTTGAGAGGATTGCCGTTGACGTAGTGACGCTCGGGTACTGGCATGAGTTCTGAGCGTCCCGGTAAGGCTTCCTCAGCAGTAGGCACAGTCAGCTTTTTCTTAAATCCGAAGAGTACCATTAGTTTTAAATTTTAGTTTTGATCAATGTCTGGACTTACTTAACATTTTGCAACATTTATGACCAAATTACTCCTTCGTTAGTGGTAACTACCAATAGACTGTTAAACAGCTATTGGCTAGCTACTAAGAACTAAAGACTCACAGGACTAAAAACTCTCCGACTCAGGAGGAGGAGGATTTAGTTTTTGCTAAACTACGATATTCCCAAGCTGGAACAAACTTAGGGTCTCGCCACAACCCTCGCCGATATCGTTTGGCATTGGCTTCAGCACTATCGACCATTTCCGCACTGGGGCAATCTTTCAGATAGGGGCGATATACCTGTGCTAGTCCTTCTTTAACTAGGACTTCCTGGACAAAGGTGCCATCGGTTAAGCGTACTTCACTGACGCTGCGCCCATAGCGGTCAGTATCAGTAACGGTCAAAACCACCTGATTATCGCTTTGTTTAACCAGTTCCTGAAGTCGCTCCTTGGCTTTATTTCCCCATTTGAATTGACTTTTGTCTACCAATTTGCGGCTTTGCTTCTCTTTTTTGGAATGGGCAATTTCTGGAGCGTCGATACAGGCAAACCGAACTTTGACATCCTTGCCAAACCTGTCAGCGACGAGAATGGTATCCCCGTCAGATACCCGTTTGACAGTGTAATTCCCGATTCCTAACTGATCTAGAAGGGCAGCACATCCAAATAGACTCAGGATTAGGACAGAGGCTACTATCCATTTGAAAATGTTTTGGATTAGTTGGCGAGTTGGATTCATGGTCAATTACTGTTGACGAGTGTACAATTTAGCTCAAAAACTCTACTTGTGTCCTATTCCCTGGTGCGACGTTCCGATCAATACTACTGTCACATCGAAATTACTGTATACTATTATATCAATCCGAAGTCAAACCTCAGAGAAATCCGTGTTACTCTGGATAACCTCTTCGCCATCTTGCGAGACTTCTCTATTTTTCCATACTTCCATTGGTTACATCCGTTAACCATCCGTTGCTCCAACTGACTACTATCACAACTCCGACAGGGATGGCTATAGATTTGACTCGGTATTAATTCATGGTCTCAAGATTCAATCCTAACTACTCAATATGACTATGGTGCTTAAAACGATAACTCTAGTTTCTTCAACTCTAGTTTCTTCTCTCTTATGTCTCGGTTGTCTAGGGTTGCCAGCTCAAGCCCAATCCAACACTTTTTCCAATTGCGATCTAGGCGAGGATTTAAGTGGTCGTGATTTGAGCTTTGGTAATTTTAGTAACTGTAATTGGAGAAGTATTAATTTAAGAGGTGCTAATTTATCAGGGGCTTATCTAAATAGTATTCTACTCAATCCTAAACTTCAATCTTACCAACGACGGGCGACCGAAGAAGTAAGTTCTGATCTGACCAATGCTAATCTCCAGGGAGCAGATTTAACTCTCGCTAATTTAGAACGAGCCATCCTGACAAATGCTAATTTAGTAGCTGCTCGTTTATTTGATGCTGACTTAACATCGGCTACATTGGAAAATGCTAAATTAGATAAGGTTTTTGCTCCTGTGGTTCTCTTATATGAGGCTAATTTAAAAGGAGCCACATTAAGTTTGGGGGATTTAACCGGTGCTAGCCTGGCTAGCTCTGATTTAAGTAATACCTATTTGTATAGAACCAAATTAAGCTATGCTGACTTACAAAATGCTAATCTAAGTGGGGCTAATTTAACGGAGGCTAACTTAATCGGTGCTAACTTAACGGGTGCTAATTTAACTGGGGCTAATTTGACTGGGGCTAATTTGTGTAATGCCACTATGCCGGATGGTACAGTATCTCAGCAAGGTTGTCCTTAATTTAGTCGTAAGGATTCAGTCCTCAGCTAATGCGCTACAAGCACGCTACTTGAGGTGCTATCAGCCAAAGATATTTGGCCACGCTACGCGAAGGCTGACCGCTGACCGCTGACGACTGAATGCTTAGCTAATGGCTTACATTTTACTTATCAATACAATACTCTAGATTTAATAAAACATAGGGAAACAAATTTGTAAACCATCCCCCCCAAATTTCTTTAGCTTTCTCCCCTTCAATAAAGGAGTTGACAATACGTTGCCATTGCGGATCATGCTTAGGGAGAATCATGCCATAGAAATCACAGGTCAGTGGCTGATATGGAGATAAGGTGTACTGGGATGAGGAGAGTCCTTGTCTGGCGACTTCTCCAATTAATAAAATGCCATCGCTGGCAAAGGCATCAATATCGCTATTGACTAATGCTTTGACTCCTTGAGACCTACCTATGTCTCCAGGAAAAACTATTTTTTGAGCATTAGGATAGGTTTGGTCAATAAATCTTTCTGTGAGGCTACTAGGAAGTACTCCAATTTTTAAACTGTCAAGGCTTTCGTAACGATTGAAGACTCTCGGTTGTTTAGAATCGACTAAAAAGTGTGTGCCAGTAATAAAAAATGGTGTTGAAAATTTTATTCCATCAATCTCACTCCTAATCGTATTAGGGCCACACTCCAAATGTACAGCTTCATCTCGGACAATAGCAAAGCGATTTTATAAGGTTGATTGAATGGCAACAACGTCTAGTTCTATGGGTTTATTGAGTTGTTGTGCAACTTTGTATTTTAAGGAATTGAGTAGGTCAAAGCAATACCCTTTCCACTCTCCGTTGGCATCAATGTAGCCGAAAGGAGCAGCATCTTTTCTAATACCAACTTTTATGGTGCCAGTTCGTTTAATTTGGTCTAAAACCGTTTCTGAAGGCTTCGGTATTGGCTCAATGGCAAGTTGTGGTATGATACTTTCGGGAGGTTCACTGCCAAAGGATTCATCTAGTTGTTCTGGAGTTAAAGATTTGACTAAATGTAACTCTAGAGAATTCTCAGAGAGCAATTTGGCATAGGTAACACTAAGGTAAGGTCGATATTGAACTCTCCCTGGTTTGAAAACACAGGGATTCTAAGCTGATTTCACTTCGCGGGTTAAAACCGCGCTCCGTGAAGTTGCTTCACGATACGATTTAGATAAAGAGTCTAATCTGTATCGTTGTGGCAGGTTCAAAACTGCTCTACAGACCTCGGCTAGGGGAAACCCTAGCTGTGTCTCTACTTTTCTGAGGATGTTACCAGCCCCATTGCAATCGGCGTTAATCAAATTACCTTTACTTGACAGATATTGTCCACGCTTTACTCTTTTTCCGCTTGCTGCCCACCCCTGCGCTTTGGCGCACGCTACGCGAACAGGTTTCGCGCCGAGCACAGGTAGGAAGTCACGATCTAAAAAACTAGCTTTGCTGGTGTAACTTTCCTCGGTCTCAACAAATTTAATACCGTACTCAATGCACAGTTGTTCTATCCTATTTTTTAATTTAGCAGTAGGGATTTGAACGAACTGCTGATTGTTCTTTTTGCCAATATTAATACGATCTTTATTACGCTTGTTCCAGCCAAACACGATTGTGCTGACTTGGTTTCTTTTGCACCAGTTCACAATGAATCTAGCGACTTTATTTACATTATCGCGCATTTGCCTGTTGCGCTTTTCAGTCAATGAGGCCAACCGATCATCCCAATAGCCCTGAGGTTTCCCTTTTTTGATCGCAGCTACACGCTTGTTGTACCACTGGTTTTGTGACTTAACTTTCCTGCCATCTACAATGAATGACTTCCCTATATTGGAAACGCAAGTCAACCAGTTATTGAGACCTGGATCAACACCTAAGACATTGTCGGTTGACAACACCGGATCGGGGCTTGGTCTTTCATATACAAATTCCAGATAAAAACAGCCATTTCTTGGGACAAATCGATACTCTTTGATTAATTGGAAGTCAATATTGGATGGCATGGGTAGCAGAAAATGGTCAATCCCGAACCAGATTTTGATTTGTTTCCCTAAGGTGAATTTTAGTTGACCTAGACAGCGTTTTACCCATCGAGCAGGATAGCTAACTACAGCTAGACCTCCCTTTTTGCGATACTTTGGGACTCTAGGCTTATTTGTTAACTGCCCTTTGTCGTACAGTTTCTTGAGGGCTTTGTAAGACTTGAAAGATTCAATAACTCCGTGTAACGTCTGTTGGGCGCAGGCAGACCTCATCGCTTTAAAGTGGACGTTGGTTTTCATTATTTTGTCCAGTTCCGCGTTTTTAAGGTATTTGCCGTTTTTGAACAACATTTGACGGCAATAATACAAGCCACAATTTGTTAGCTTATTAGCTTCCGAACAGATGAACTCTATAACTGCCTGATTTTCAACCGTCGTAGTTATTAAGTGCTGCTGGCATCCATACATCTTATTGTCACCTCATTGTTTATATTATATATTGAATATACAGCTACTGTCAACGGATATAACCAGTAAAAATCAATATATTTTCAGGACAAACCCTCACTCGTTGACATTACTAAATTACCACTTTGTCTGGTGTCCAAAAAGGAGAAAATCAGTACTAAACGGAAGCATAAAAATGAGATTGCAAGAAATTATTTTTGAACTCTGCAAAGATAATAATTGGAGACTTATCGCAAAGCGAGATAATGCCAGATCACGTCCACATGTTCTTGGAGGTTGACCCTACTTATGCAGGGTACAGCGGCGAAAAATTATGCCCCAGATAAGTTAGACTGTAAGGGAATCGAGGCTTTTAAAATTTTCAGCATATACCTCGTGTCCATGCTGGCTCGTTTGATTTTTTGACGAGTACTGCGTT
>NZ_JAAHHU010001630.1:0-1115 GCF_010672095.1 Moorena sp. SIO3I6
TGATGAAAATGCTGTCTATACCTACGCTAGTCCCAAAATCTGGGATTTACTCGGTTATGAACCATCAGAAGTAGTGGGCAAAACTCCGTTTGACTTAATGTCACAGGAAGAGGCAAAACGTGTGATGGAAATTTTGGCTTCCTTTACCGTTTTAAAACACCCCTTTAGCAACTTGGAAAATACCAGAATTCACAAAAATAGTCAGTTAGTGGTTCTGGAAACCAGTGGTGTACCAATTTTTGATCGTCTTGGCAAGTTTTGTGGTTATCGAGGGGTTGATAGAGATATCACTAAACGGAAACAAACAGAATTAGAAATTATCAATGCACTGGCTAAATAAAAACAACTTGGGGAGCTAAAATCTCGGTTTATTACCATGACATCTCACGAATTTCGTACCCCTCTAACAACGATTTTTTCATCAGCAGAGTTACTGGAACATTACGGTAATAAATGGTCAGAATGTAAAAAAAATAATCACCTACATCGCATTCAAAACATGGTTCAACATATGACCAGAATTTTGAATGATATCTTGCTTATTGGCAAGGTAGAAGCCGGTAAAATAGAGTTACAGCTAAAGCCGATAGACTTGGAAAGTTTTTGCACCGATTTAATTTATAAAATCCAGCTTAATGACCGAAATGAGCACACAATAAAATTTACTTATAGCTTAGAAAATTTTGAAAAAAAATTAGGTAGTAATCATGGAAAAAATAATGCGGCTAGTTCGTTCTTATCCGCCCGACCGTATATGGATGAAAAATTGCTTAGGCAAATTTTGGATAATTTGCTGAGTAATGCACTGAAGTATTCTCCCAAAGGTAGCACGGTTGAGATTAAACTCACTTGCTCTGCCAATCAGGCTATCTTTAAAATCAGCGATCAAGGTATTGGTATTCCTGAAGAAGACCAAGGACTACTCTTTGAGACGTTCCATCGAGGTACGAATGTCGGGACAATTACCGGCACTGGCTTAGGACTGGCAATTGTCAAAAAGTGTCTCGATATCTACCAAGGTCAAATTGATCTAGAAAGTGAGGTAACTGTCGGTACAACGTTTACTGTAACCCTGCCAATATATTACTTGCTATCAAATTAATGATGAGAAAAAT
>NZ_JAAHHU010001631.1:0-1115 GCF_010672095.1 Moorena sp. SIO3I6
GCAGTGATCATCGCAAAATAGCACCCTGGATGTTCATTTTTATCGCAGGTGGCTACACCGGTGGGGTTTTGTCTCTGGTAATGCAGTATCAGCCAATTCTAGAAAGCCCACACTTTTGGACAGGATCTATCGTACTGATTTTGCTGGCTGCTAATGGGGTGATTGCCTTGACTGGCTTTGGCGGGAACAAAGCTTTAACTTACAAGGGGATTTGGGGGAGCAATAAGTCCCGCACTGTACCGCGCTTGTCAGGGTCGGGATACATGGACTCCCCCAGTATTCTTCATCCCCATGGGCAAAGCGCAGACTCCGCCAACGACGGGGGTGAAAAATGCATTTAGCGTTTTAACCTGTTTGTGCTAGACTCTGATCTATGCTGATGATGAACTACCGATACCGAATCTATCCAAGTGATGACCAGCAAGCTCAAATGCTTGAATGGTTAGAGACTTGTCGCGGAGTCTACAACTATGCCTTGAGGGAGCTCAAAGACTGGTTGGCGAGTCGTAAATGTGCTGTAGATAGATGTTCTCTATCCAAGGAATATATTATCCCTGCGGATGCGCCGTTCCCTAGTTATCATCGTCAGCAGAATAATCTTCCCAAAGCCAAGAAAATCAACCCAAAACTCCAGAACGTACATTCCCAGGTATTGCAGACAACTGTGAGACGGTTGCATGATACCTGGGAGAATTTTCGTTCTCGTGGTTTTGGGTTTCCTCGTTTTCGGAAGTTCGGACAATTCAAATCATTTCTCTATCCACAGTTCAAGAAGAACCCGATAGAGAATGGCACAATTGATCTACCTAAGATTGGAAAAATTACGATCAACTTGCATCGACCTATTCCTGATGGGTTTACGGTTAAGCAAGTCAGAGTTTTATCTAGGGCGGGACACACACGATGGTATGTGGTCGTCACAATTGCCAAAGACGTAGAAATTCCACACAATCCCCCTCACGGTAGGGCGATAGGAATAGACCTGGGATTAGAAAAATTCTTGACAACTTCTGAGAATTTCACAGTTGAACGTTCCAAGTTCTTCAAAGACCTCAAAGGCGAGTTGAAATTACTGCAACGGAGGGCGGCGAGAAAACAGAAGCGTTCTAAGAACT
>NZ_JAAHHU010001632.1:0-1113 GCF_010672095.1 Moorena sp. SIO3I6
ATAGTGAGACAAAGCCAATAATTGAGGAGGCGAGGGAGCAACTGTCAAAAGGCTTCGATGTGGAAATTCCACCCCCACCGCCAGAACCAGACATAGACCTAAATTCTATTCAACCTTCAGTAGATGACCCATCTCTTGGTGTGGTCTGGTCAAAGGTCAGGGAACCTGTATCGAGATGGATTCCCAATGCCATCACCGTGGCTTCAGCAGTAGTTAACTCGATTTGGGATTGCTGTAGTTGCTCCACAATTAACGTGGTGGTTGCTCCGACAGGTTCAATCTGTGTATAGGTAGCCGGGATATCAGTTTGGGGTACGGGATGATGGTCGTAAATTTCAATGGCGTTTAACTGTGGTAAGTCTAACCACTCAGCTGCTTTCCCTAAGCGATCGCGTTTTTGAGTATCTACGATAATTACGGAATTAATCTGAGCCAATTGTACAGACCGGCGCTCGATCAGGGCATACTCATCCCGATGCAGTGCCAAAAAATCTCTTACAGCCGGATGAGTCCCCCCAGTTAGTACAGCTTTTGCTCCTGGCTTGAGGCGAGTCAGTCCTACAGCTGCTCCTAGGGCATCAAAGTCAGCAGTGGTATGACACAAAATCAGATCCATAGTCATTAGGGTACCCTATCTCGCCCATTACAGCTAAACATCAATTTCATTTCCCCATCTCCCCATCTCCCCATCTCCCCATCCCCCCCTATTTACCTATTTACTTTATTAAGGCTATTCACCTATTAATAGTTTAAACTTTTTTAACCCTTTATCCCCTCTCCTCACACTCCCCGCACCCCCGCCCCAAACTCATCACCTGCATCGGAAAGTTCAAAGGAGATTGATTGCAACAAATTTTGGCAGAAAGGGTAAAACCATCTGGTAAAATCTATAGTGCTTAGCTAGGCATTAGCCTGTTTTAAACAAGTTTTAGGGATGCAGCGCCGCCTTGGGGGTTCCACCGATGAGCGACTGCATCAAAATACAGAAGTTTAGCGTCAAGGTATCAGCACAGAAAATGACTATTATATTCCAACTATTACTCACTGCCCTAGTCCTATTGTCATTTGTCTTGGTAGTCGGTGTACCAGTAGCTTATGCCACACCTCAGAACT
>NZ_JAAHHU010001633.1:0-1112 GCF_010672095.1 Moorena sp. SIO3I6
ACCAAACTAAGCAGTGAAAATTGACCCCTACACGACGCTCTTCCGATCTTTGACGGTTTTGTCGTCACTAGCGGAAGCAATCAGATTCCCGTCTAGGCTAATCGCAATGTCGTAAACCCCAGCTTGATGACCGTTGAGGGTAGATAATAAATTACCATCCAGTGTCCAGAGTTTGATGGTCTTATCGTAACTAGCAGTAGCGATTAGATTAGCATCCTGGTTAATGGCAACTGCCCAAACCTGATTACTATGCTTTACTAAGCGATTATATTCAACAGTGCCATAAACTGCCTGTCTTAGCACGGATTCTACTTGAGTTTCCGTAGCCTGGTCTGCGTTACCAAAGCTTTTCAATCGTTCCTTGGCTCTGATGGCTTCTACTAGGGCGTCCAATTGTTGATTGGAAGCAAAGAGGGCTGCTGAGGATTTTGCGATTCGGCGAAGCCGACGCTACGCGAACGCATTAATTTCGCTAATAGCTGAGCGTCTATATCCCAGGTAAGTGGTCACCCCTAACCCCGTGGAAACCATCAATGCTGTACCCACTGCCATTAGCAAGAACTTGAGTCGTCTGGCACTTTTTTTCTGTTCTGCTAATCTTGCTTCTGCTTCCTTAGCCCGTTCTGCTTCTAAATACCGTTGCTGTTCAATCCAGCTTAATTCTTGAGAAGCAGCTAAGAATTCATCATCTACTACACTCAACCGTTTGCCCGCTTTCCAATTTAACGCTTCTGCTAAGGCTTGTCCTCGCAACAGCCGAGAATTATCTTCACGGTTGGACGCTAACCAAGCATTGAGGGCTTGATTATAGGGTCGCAGATTACCTAATTTTTGCTCAACCCAATCCTGATTAAAAATAGACTGGTAAATACGATTATAAACCTTTAGCACTGGGGAAGTTTTGTTCTCCTGACCAGGCTGCTTAACAACTAACCCACTTAGCCGTAATTCTATTTGTTCAGGACTGTCATCCGCAGCAATTTCTCCCTGTTGTAAGATTTGCTGATAAAGTGCCAATAACCGACTAGACCCTTGTTCATTTCTGATAATCCGTTCCCGTAAGGTTCGTAAATGCTCCGGTTGATCATTGGCTTCCCAATTTTCAATAATTA
>NZ_JAAHHU010001634.1:0-1112 GCF_010672095.1 Moorena sp. SIO3I6
TTGATCAGCTGTGCGGGTATACACAGCTGCTAATGGTTTATCTCATATTTGTAAAAAATCAGGAAAGAATGTGCTGGATATACACAGCTACTATTGATTAGGTTCAGGTAAAGTGGTTGAAAATTTCTTTATCTCATTTAACCCGCCCTTGGATTGGGATGTTGGTTTTTGTTACTGATGGGATAGCGTAGCGTGGCCGTAGGCCAATCGCTTTTAGCGCAGCAAAGCTGATCGCAAGGGGGGGGACGGTAGCCTCATAAGGGTAGGTTTTTTACAATTAAGAAGAGTTAGGAGAGAATGAACAGTGAAAAGTCTTGAAGGAGGAAGGTTTCAGACAACCGATAGTAATGGGCAAATCATTGAGTATAGCGCTACGCGCAAGGGCAAGAGGCAAGAGGCAAGAGGCAAAAGTTTACTACAAAAGCGTTTCAGCTTGTATCAATGTCCTAACTTTAATGCGTAGTGCTATAAATGCACCAGTATTGTTAACAAACCATTAACGAAACTGGAAAGTTGACGAACAGGACGATGATTGACATTAGTTGAGGATACAGAGTTTTTTTGTGCTTCTTGTGTCTGTGTCTGAGAAATAGGCTGTTGTGAGTCCAATAATGCCTGCTCATCTTCTAGATCTTGACTCAGAGTCCATAGAAGAGCAACAGCCATGGCCAGCCATTGACGTTCTGCTCGCTCGGGATTAGCTAAGCGAGTCTTCTGCCACTGCCAACAATCACGCCTTAGGTCTCGGTAGGAACATTCAATCCAACCACGAAGACCATACCAACTCGCATCGCCCTCAGTTGGACTCAAATCAGTAATGAGTGAACCTTGGGTCTTGATAGCCATGATCCCATCGAGCAGACCCCCCAGCTTCCACACCGGCTTGATTGCCTTGAGAAACTACCACGAAGCGACCAAATGATGCGGCTTCGGCAATCGGTAGTCCAAATCCCTCCCGGTCAGACAGAAACACTACCGCTGTTGCCTCTCGATACCATTGAGCCAAAATGCGATCGCTTATGTGGCCATGATACTGAACCCAAGGCAAGCTCTCAATTGACTTCAGGAACGCTTCACCGCTAGCTTGGGTCGAAGTATTCATCCCTCCTATG
>NZ_JAAHHU010001635.1:0-1112 GCF_010672095.1 Moorena sp. SIO3I6
TCCCCACACAGGCAAACGCCATAACTGCCGTAGACCTGCCTTTATAACAGCCAACTTCAACAATAAGAGCATCCTCAGGGAGGGACTTAACTTTATTGAATAAAAACTCTTCTTGACCAGGAACTAGGAAACCATCAATGGTTTCCACAGCTTCTTTCACTGTCTCATAACTGTTGAATGGTTCCTTAGCACTGACAACTTGATTAAGCACCGTATCAACCATGATTACACTCCTGTTTTAGCTGATGTTAATTATTGAAAATTTTATTCGTTATCTGTAGGGAGACCAACCAACCCTTTAAATTTGAACCAAAGCGATCGCAGTTTCCAAAACTTACTGGTCTTCATGGCCGCAATTTCTACATTAATTACCTTCAACTTAGCCTCAGCTTCGTTCAGTTGGTTCTGAATCTGCTGTAATTGATTTTGCTGAAAATCCTGAATTTTTTCCTGTGACTGTGCCAATTGTGATTGAGTATGCTGAAGGTGTGAATGTATTTGGGTTAATTGTGACTGAGTATGTTGAAGTTCTGAGTGTATATGAGTTAATTGTGATTGATTATATTGAATTTCTGAGTGGTATTGATTTAATTGTGAATGAGTATTTTGAAGGTCTAAGTGGGCATTGGTCAATTGTGACTGAGTATCTTGAAGGTCTGAGTGAGCTTGGGTTAATTGTGATTTAGTCTGCTGGAGGTCTGTGACAGTTGCATTAACCTGAGATCGCAAGGAAGCTATCTCTTGATCCTGTTGCTCAATAATTTTCAGAAGCTCAGCACGCCTAGTCTCGCTAGTTTGATACTGAACTTGCATGTTTTGATACTGAAATTTGAGTTTATTAAAGTCAGAGGATTTGTCCAGTAATGCCTGAACCATTCGCCCAGATGGACTCTTGAGAAGATAGTAACTAATTTGCTCATCAGTATAGCGCACCAAAGGCTGCCGACTAGCTACGAAAAACATGTCATAGTCGAACAACTGTTGTTCAAATTGCAGAAACTCAAAACCGAGGTTATTAAAGAATTGTGACACCCCTCGCCTACTCAAAAGATGGATATGCTCAATAGATTTCATTTGGTGTAAAAAATGATCATTTTGAGCAACCATCTCTA
>NZ_JAAHHU010001636.1:0-1110 GCF_010672095.1 Moorena sp. SIO3I6
TAGCAAATAAGTACTGATCAGGCTAAGATTACCGTTTGTCTGCTTAAGGAGAAAATATCCCACCTGGAAAATTAAAAGGAAATGTGGCAATTCTTCCAGGGGGTAGGCTGTCCTGGAATGCCCTCCTGTGTAAGGTCAATGGCACTGAAGCAGAGGAATTAGCTCAAGCAGGTGCTAAACCCTCTGCTAAGATTCTCGAAGAGGTCAATAACTCACCGCTAAGTCTTTTCAGACTATAGCGGGAGCTTGAAAAAGCTCATAATTGACCAGTCTAAGTTCCTAAAGAACTACGTTATTCCTAAGTGTTAAGGTTCCTACCTGAGGATGCGTAGCTAGTCTTCAGCTCTAGAACCCGGTCGTTAAACAGGTGTATTTGAGTTAAGCCAGTGCGACTGGGAAAGTACCGAGGAATAACATTGACGTTCGCGGCAGCGTGTGCGAAGCACTCAGCTAACTTAACCCTAGTAATAGGAGAAAACACAATTATGCGTGTCTTTGTACTCAACAAAAACCGACAACCCTTAGATCCATGCAAGCCTGCGAGAGCCAGAATTTTACTTTCGGTAGGAAAAGCAAAGGTCTATCGTCGTTACCCATTTACCATAATTTTGACGGAGGAAGTAAAACAGCCAATAACTCACGATCACCAACTCAAAATAGATCCTGGAGCAAAAATAAGCGGTTTAGCTATCGTCCAAGGAAAACGAGTAATCTGGGGATCTGAACTTACCCATCGAGGGTTTCAAATACAAGAGGCTTTGACCTCTCGTAGACAATTGAGACGTAGTAGACGTAATCGCAAGACTCGATACCGCAAGCCCAGGTTTCTTAACAGAACTAGATCAAAAGGCTGGTTAGCCCCCAGCTTGACGTCTAGGGTTCAAAATATTTTAACTTGGGTTAAAAAGTTGAGTCGATTCTGCCCTGTTACCGGCATCTCCCAAGAATTGGTCAGGTTTGACACTCAGAAACTACAAAATCCTGAAATATCTGGAATTGAGTATCAACAAGGTACGCTTTATGGTTACGAACTTCGGGAATATTTGCTTGAAAAATGGAATCGTAAGTGTGCTTACTGCGGGGTAGCAGGAACTCAACTAGAAATTGAAA
>NZ_JAAHHU010001637.1:0-1110 GCF_010672095.1 Moorena sp. SIO3I6
GAGGTTAGCTGCAGACCCTTCTCGGTTTCGGTTGCTTTGACAATGCCAATCTCTTTACCAATGCCTTTGGTATCAGTCAAATGTATGGTCACCTTTAGTGGTGTTGACGCAGATTGATTGGAACAAGCCGAGATTAGAAATATTGCGATCGCAGCTAATAGGCTGATAATTTTCATACTCAACTAGAACCCACTTACAGATAGGTTTCCAAGGGTTTGAGACCCTTTCGGATTTCCGTTTCCCTATTCCCTACCCTACCTGATTTCTGAGGATTTATGAGCTTGAGCTTAGTTTTCTGGCGTTGCTGAATAATGCCACGATTTCAAGAGTGAGGTGGAATGGGCATCTTGCGTGGAAGCGATGCAGCGCGGTCTTGGGGAGGCAGCGCGGTCTTGGGGGTTCCCCCCATGAGCGACTGCATCAAGACACTGGCATCTTGCCAGTTTCAATATATTTCCGAGCGGGCAGGATGCCCACTCTACTCCTATTCATTCAAAGCTTAGGTAAACTGTCACACAGCCCCTAGCTGGAGTGGGCTTTTAGCGCTACTTTTGTAAAAGCACAACACTTGGCTAGTGTTGAGGGGATCCCGATACAGACACTCAACCCGATTAAAATCATGTTTGTGGGCAAGGGATTGCAGGGTTGTTTGGGTTTCGGGAAAATCACTAGACAATACATGACCCTCGACCATGGAAACTTCTGCCGGAGTCAGTTGAGCCCAGTCTTGGTAAACACCCTCTAGGTAACGTCTTAGATAGGCGTCTCGGGTTTCTCCATCTGTGGAAACTATATCGATCAGAATAAAAACACCATCAGCTTTTAGGAGATGGCTAAGCTGAGCCATAATACCATCTTTTTGCTCAAAACTGAGGTGATGGAACGCAAAAGAACTTAGAATCCCGTCGAAGCTATCCTGCTGCTTTTGTCCCAACTCAGAAACTACTTCAAAGAAGTCGCCGTGGATCAATGTCTGTTCGCAGGGGATAGAATTCATGTTATCACGAGCAATTTCTAGTGCTGGCTCAGAGAGGTCAATACCTTTGTAGGAAGCAATCGTGGTATTGGCTAAAGCCTGGGCCGTGAAGCTAGCATCACCGCAGCCTAGGA
>NZ_JAAHHU010001638.1:0-1110 GCF_010672095.1 Moorena sp. SIO3I6
CTGATTTAGCTTTGATTCCAGTGGGAGGGGGACCAAAAGCCTACACCCCTCAAGAAGCTAAACAGGCATTTGATTTCCTTAAGGCCAAGATCATGATTCCTACTCATTTCCGAACCAAGGCCGCTGATGCCGAACAGTGTGATATTTTGCCAGTGGAGGAGTTCTTAACATTGATGAAGGACACACCCATACGCCGTGCCAAAAACGATACCATTACGATTAGCTCAGGGGATTTATCCCAAGATGGGTCAGTGATTCAACTAATGAGTTACAACTACAACTTTTAAATGCGCTTGCCTAGCCCCTTACCCAGACTGCAACCGCCTTTCTGGATTGGTGGAGTGGCGGTTTTAGGCATGATTTTCTGGATTGAAACCCTACGGCAGTTTGGGTTTGTTGTTCCAACTCCCTTTATACTTCTTTTCTTTGCTGTTGCCCTAACTGCCAGTATCGACGGATTACTTGCTGGAGTTACCAGTGCCACAGTATGGGCAATTTACCTGATCTATGCCTCTGCTGTTCACGTTGGTTCACCGAGTTTAACCGGGGGTTCAGTAGAGGTGAGTTTGGGGATTCTAGTTGTGGTCTTACTGGCTGTGCGGCTCGGCTGGATAAAAGACCAGAATCAGAAGCTGATCCAAAAGTTGCGACAAGCCAGCCTTGAGCTAGAACGACGGATTGAACAACGCACCGCTGAACTCTTAACCACCAATTCTAGACTCTCCAAGGAGCAACTTCCTGGTAAATATTTTCTCCGACATACTTGACATTTAACGACAAACTGTATTTATCTGTATTTGTAGTCAATACAAATAGCGATGGATGGATCAGTCAATTACGTCCCGCCCCGAGTCGCCTCAACAAGACTTGGGGTCAGCACCAGGACACAAGAGATGTGGCTTGAAGAAGGGAAAATCCAAGGAATTAAGACACCTGGAGGACTTTGACGATACGACTTGGACTCAGTCGTCTCTATTCCAACAACAAAAACTGGCAAAGACGAAAGATCTACCATTTTGTATGCCAGAGTTTCAAGCCGCTCTCAAAAAGCCGATCTTGAGCAACAAGTACAGTTTCTCAAGTCTCGTTACCCAGAAGCAGAGATTATCA
>NZ_JAAHHU010001639.1:0-1108 GCF_010672095.1 Moorena sp. SIO3I6
CAATTAGTTATACCCCAAGGCACGACTCAAATTAGAATTGAAGCGATCGCAATTAATTTGGAGAACCAGCAGGAGAGTCACAAGGCGGAGTTGGAGTGTGTAGTTGTTCCTACTGACTTATCTAGTACGGTTGAAGGATGAAGTGTTTTATAGCAATTATCATAGCTATGAGGTAAACAATTTCTGGATTTTAGGGAACAGGGAATCGGGAATCGGGAATCGGGAATCGGGAATCGGGAATCGGGAATCGGGAAAAAATCCTGTGTACCTCATAGGTATGAAAAACGCTATACTGAGGCAATGCCGTTTTGTTCCATATAATTCAGTAACCAGTTTGCGGCTGTAGCTCTGCGAGTTTGTCGAGGACCAAATTCCCCGATTTTATAACCTTTGAAACCTAATTTTTCTTTCAATAACTGTTTATTTTCTTTGGGTATTGAACGGGTTAGTTTTACGGTAGCAGGGCGGCTTTCTATGAAATTGGGTGGTTCGGGATAGTCTTCTTGCCATTCAGGATTAACCTCAGTTATATCCCACTGTTGCGTAGTTGAGTTATAACGATAACCTAGATAGTACCAGAGTAGTTTATTAACGGTATCGTCATCAATTTTTTCGTTTAAAATTGCCCAAATTGTATTAGTATTGAGTGGCGGTAGTTCAAACATATTTTAATTATAAATTAGGACTTATCAACGATTAAGTAGATTCTAGATAAAGTTAGACTATCTAGACTTCTTCACTTCTCTCCTGGTACCTCTGGCGGAATAATGGTAATGGTTGGGGATTGAAGCTGTATCGCTATGAAAATTATAAAGCAGCCGCTGCGGTGGCAGGTGGGATTGGTTTTCTTGGCTGGTGTGTTGGCGATTTCCACATCAGCTATTTTTGTGCGATTAGCGATCGCATCCGCTGGGGTGAGTGGGGTAGGGTTTAGCCTGTTCGTGGCTGGGTCTCGCCTTACTATTGCGTCTATGCTACTGTTACCAGCTTGGGGCAATCTCAGGCAAGGTCAGCTAGGTCCAGGTGCATTACTCTATGCCAGTGGGGCTGGCATTTGTTTAGCGCTACACTTTGTGACTTGGATTACTTCCTTGTCTTTTACTTCCAA
>NZ_JAAHHU010000164.1:0-11974 GCF_010672095.1 Moorena sp. SIO3I6
CCTCGAAGACCAACGTCAATCCATTCATAGTATAGCCCTAGCTGAAGTTCATAAATATGGCTTAACTGCCCGTGAGGCAGAAGTCTGGTTACTGCGTCGAGTCAATTACTCCTACAAAGAGATTGCTGCGGAACTGTTTGTTACCCTCAATACCGTGAAGAAGCACATGAAAAACATTCGTGCCAAGCAGCAAATGGCGATGATGATGGAAGAAATGGCTGCTTAGGCGCATAATTAGCCATTTGGAAGACAGATATTCAATGCCCTACACAGGGCATTTTTTTGTATAGCGCGATCGCGTAGCGTGGCCAACGGCCAATCGCGCTATAGGGTTTCCAAATGAGATGTAAACCTAATCAGGTATTTTTTCATTGTCAAATAACACTCCGAATCTCTTTACCATCTTGCCTTTTGCCTCTTTTATGCAAGCCAATTCCTGCAATACGTCTGTTTACAAATCATATAAAAACACGCTTATTCCGGTTGTCATACTAATCGGTTAAACAAAATTGTTTCCCGATTCCCGATTCCCTACTCCCTACTCCCTACTCCCTACTCCCTACTCCCTACTCCCTACTCCCGATTCCCTACTCCCTACTCCCTACTCCCTACTCCCTATTCCCTAAAGATTTTGCCCCAAAAAATTTTTTCTGATTTTTTTGCGAAAAGTTTGGTTCACAGGCGCTGTAACAAGTAGCCAATAAAATGGCAAGGTGGTGACACCGATAATCCTCTCCTGTTTTAGTTTTTTGATTAACTGTTGGGACACTGTCCCAGGTTAATAGGAAAGCATTACGCCCCATATGGGGCGTTTTTTTTTTGCTAGATCCCAACCGTTCAATCAGTTACCCACTTTGCCAATTCATCTAGGGTAACTTTCAGCAGGTCACACAATACCTTGAGCTGATTGGGGTACAGTTTGGGGATATGCCTGCCCGCTTCCCAATTTTGCACCGTGGTAACAGTTACGCCCAATTCATGAGCGATTTCCCGCTGGGTGATATTTAGGGATTCTCGTCTTTTTTTAAGGTTTTCCCCTAAATTAGTCATTACTGTCCTATTTAAAAGTTAACATAATTAAGTTTACTGAGTTATAGGTTCCCCCTAATCTCACTAGAGATTCTGAGGGGGCGACGAAATGAGCTAAAACGCAGATTCTATAAGCGACCTAGCCCTTAAACCGCGTTGATAATACTTTCGTTGTCTTGATGCAGTCGCTCATGGGGGAAACCACGGCAGTCGCTCATGGGGGAAACCCCGATGAGCGACTGCATCAAGAAGCGGGATAACTTTTGACAATATTATTTGTTGTTCTGTTAGATTACTACTCCCTAACTTTGGCAACAAAGTAAAATATACTGGAAACGCCCTGTCTTGATGCAATAGCGAGTGGTTTGTTCGCGTTCGCCTTTGGCGTGGCCTACGGCCAAGCGCGCCTTTGGCGATAGTTACCGTAAGACAGGCTCGCCTTAATCAATAAGTTAAAACCCATGCATCTGCATAGCCTACCAACCATAAAGGCTCAACGTAATCAGGTTTCGTCTCCGGGGGGAACCCCCTGTTCCCTTGCTGCATCGCTTTTATCCCAAATGAGGCTAACCATGAATAAATTAATGCGACCCCAACTTGTTCGATCTATTGCTATATAAATTAGTTTCTCCGAGGTAAAGTATGTTTTCAAAACTTCTTCAACTATTGGAAACCAAACTTTTTCAATGATGAGATTTGGCAGCGATAAAAATCTTTGTATTATTTTTATTTTGCTTTCAAATTTAATGGGGAAAGGTAGAGCATTTGCTAACTTTTATAAACTGACTTTATTGAGTAATTGTAAAAGATTAATCAGGATTTTTTAAAAAATATAATCGGCTAGACTTAATTGACTTTTTAGGTGGTTTTGGTAGAATGTTGGTAACATTGCGGTGCGACCCAAGGGCGATTTACTCGCCCATTGGAAAGCGCACCGTTGCAATACGTAGGTCTTGTTGCAAATTTAGAGACCTACTTTTTTTTACCACAAAATGCTACTAGCTTTACATACCAAGCATTTCAGCCTGTTTCGTCGCCCCTTCAGCTAGACAACAAAAAACGCCTAAATAAAAATCTTGATACCTTTGTTCAACCTCATAGCGCCATTGGTCTACTTGACTGGGGGTGATTATAGAGTCATGAGGGAGAAAATTATCTTTATAAAACCATAAACTAGGAGGGTAATAGGAAAAAGGTCTTCCCTTTTTCCGGCGTTTTTTATTTTTACTGCGCTTGTTCATGATCTTTCTGTTTATAGTAAGGGAACGTGAACAATATAGAAACAAAAATTACCCCCAGTTACGACTTTTGTCAATAACTGGGGGTAGGGAGTGAATCAGATCAGTGAATCAGGCAATTGGTGAAAACGCGATGTTCCTTCGGAACATCGCATTCCCCAAATCCCCTGTCCCACTCAGGTTTATGTAGGGTGGGCAGTGAACCAGACCGATTCACCAAGAAGCGCGATCGCATTACTTGACACTGCCCACCAATCGATTAATCACAGTAGATGTAGGGTGGGCAGTGAACCAGACCGATTCACCAAGAAGCGCGATCGCATTACTTGACACTGCCCACCAACCCGGTTAATCACAGTAGATGTAGGGTGGGCAGTGAACCAAACCGATTCATCAAGTCATAGCATTTGTAGCCACTGCCCACCAACGGATTAATAAAGAGGAAAAACAGGAAACAAACCAGATCAAGGAGACTTTAACTGGTCAGTTATTTCTCCCATGGTGAACTAGCCAACAAAGATCAGATCGTCTTGCTCATAGCCACCAGCAACTATAGCAATAACATCAAGGCCCGAAGTAGAATTGATAGCAATAAAGTTGTCTTCAAAGGTATAGTTGATGCCTGACTTGAGTTGAATTTCATCCGTACCAGATTGGAAATCCGTAATTACAGCGTAATCATTTAAACCAAATAATCCTTGGCCAACATAGTAAGCATTGTTCTCATCTCCAATCACAAATGTATCAGCACCAGCTCCTCCGGTTAAGATATCAATTTCATTAACACCTGGATTGTTACTGGTGGGATCGACACCTACGATAGTATCATCACCAAAGCCACCTCGAAGAGAGTCGTTACCTAAGCCACCTCGAAGAGAGTCGTTACCTAAGCCCCCAGACAGAGAGTCATTACCTGAGCCCCCAAACAAAGTGTCTTTACCTGAGCCACCGAGAAGGGAGTCGTTACCTAAGCCCCCAACCAGAGAGTCGTTACCTGAGCCCCCAGACAGAGTATCATTACCTGAGCCACCAAACAGACGATCCTTACCTGAGTTCCCAAACAGACAATCGTCACCTGGGCCACCGATAAGAATGTCGTTACCTAAGCCGCCAGATAGAAAGTCGTTACCTGAGCCGCCAAACATAAAGTCGTTACCTGAGCCACCATACAGACAATCGTTACCTGAGCCACCGAGAAGAAAGTCGTTACCTGAGCCCCCAAACAGAACGTCGTTACCTGACCCGCCGATAAGAATATCGTTACCTGAGTTCCCAAACAGAACGTCATGGCCACCGAATCCCCAAATGGTGTCATTTCCGCCAAGTCCCAGGATTAAATCGTTTTTGTCAGTACCCTCAATCTCCTCACCGAGACCAGTACCAATCTTCACGTGAAAAATCTTTGGGATTTTAGTTTTCGGCGATAATGTTTGTAAGGCTAACTCATCGGGAACTAACTGTTGTATTTGCTTCAAACTTAACGGAGTCAGTTTACCAGCAGACGTAGGTTGGGGGATACTAACTACTGTATTCTGGATAGATTTTGGCAGTGACTTGATTGAATCTAGTTCTGATTTGGGAATTAGGTCGGATAATTTCTGAGTTTTAGTTACTTCGGATAATGTCTGAGTTTTAGTTACCAGCGTAGCCATGGTGAATTTACTCTTGTTTTTGGATGTACCTAACGTTGCGATCGCAGCACCTAGACCATACCTAATGGTCATCAGCAGTTGATTACTCGGACTTTGACAAAATCTTAGACTCCAAACTGCCTCCCCTTTGGCCGACTGCATCCCTTTCATGAATCTTTAGGAAATTTATCTTTTCTCCTTGCCTAGAAAGGTTTGCAGCATTAGTAGTCCCTGATGGGGGAGATCCAAAGGAGCCCAAAAATGTCAAATTCCCATTAAGACCATTAAGGGTTCTTGGCTACGATCACCCCAGGGTAAACGCATCTTATTTTGGAATGCCTACTGGATCTGGAATTCATAGGATAAGTATTTATCCTGATGAATTTTGAAATCTTTGATGAGTAAGGATTCTAGAATTTAGATGGGTTTGTCCTGTGAATAATTCGTTTACTTTAGAACTAAAATTTGCACACTCCACCTATCTATAATCCTGGAGATTATTTGTGATTAACTCTATAGGCTCCGATTTGAAGTTACCCATACCTATAATCGAGTTTTGGGATAACCCAAAACCCTAGGGAGTGTTAAGCACCGTGTTTATTCTGGAAACCACAAACTAGGCAAGTAAGGGCACCTTGAATAACGCCAAAACAGCTATCTTACCGATGGGGGCAGAATTCCACTTGCCACCCATTTATATTTTTTCGTTCTCTAGATAGAATAGTAATTCATTTACTGCATAAAATCAAGTCCTATAAAGGATTAATTATCAAATTTTAATTAAGGATAAATTGTGAAGGATGAGATATGAATTATAGATGAATTATGAAGGATAAATTATGAATTTCATGTAGATAAATTATGAATTTCATGTAGGGTGGGCAGTGAACCAGACCGATTCACCAACCTGGCGATCGCATTCCCCAAATCCCCTGTCCCACTGAAGTTTATGTAGGGTGGGCAGTGAACCAGACCCATTCACCAAGCCGCGCGTACGCGAAGCGGTTCCTTACTGGCAGTGCCAGACGCTGCGCGAACGGAACATCGCATTGCTTGACACTGCCCACCAACGGATTAAGAGAGAGAACAGAGAACTAACCAGATCAAGGAGATTTTAACTGGTCAGTTATTTCCGCCACCGTGTACTAGTCGTTATTAAAAGATCAGATCCGCTGAGTTATAGCCACCAGCAACTATAGCAATAACGTCAAGACCCGAAGTAGAATTGATAGCAATAAAGCTGCCTAAAAAGGTATAGTCGTTGATTTGTCCATGGAGTTGAATTTTATCCGTACCAGATTGGAAATCCGTAATTACAGCGAAATCATTCGAACCCAAAAATCCTCCTCCACCGACATAGTAAGGATTGCTGCTATCTCCAAGCTCAAATATATCAGCACCAGCTCCTCCGGTTAAGATATCAATTTCATTAACACCTGGATTGCTACTGGTGGGAGCTACACCTACGATAGTATCATCACCATCGCCACCAGATAGAGAGTCGTTACCTAAGCCACCTCGAAGAGAGTCGTTACCTGAGTCCCCAGACAGAGAATCGTTACCTAAGCCCCCAAACAGAGAGTCGTTACCAGAGCCCCCAGACAGAGAGTCGTTACCAGAGCCCCCAAACAGAGAGTCATTACCTGATTCGCCAAACAGAGAGTCGTTACCTGAGTCGCCAGACAGAAAATCGTTACCTGAGCCCCCAAACAGAAAATCGTTACCTGAGCCGCCGATAATAGTGTCATTTCCCTCTTGACCAAAGAGAAGGTCATTGCCACCGAGTCCTATAATGATGTCATTGCCCTCAAGTCCCAGGATTAAATCGTCGTTGGCAGTACCCAATAAAAAGTCAGGATTAGGAGTACCAAGAATCAACTGGAAAAGCTGTGAGCTTTTATTTTGCAACAATGATGTTGGTAACTCTGCCTGACCGGGTAACGTTGGTATCTGGAAAAACGTGAACGGAATCCGTAGAAGAGAAGGATTAGATAACTGGGGGCTAGGAACTTCCTGATTCTGGATAGATTGTGATAGTGAGTTGATTAACTTTGGTATCTGGGAAAACGTGAACGGAATCCGTAGAAGAGAAGGATTAGATAACTGGGGGCTAGGAACTTCCTGATTCTGGATAGATTGTGGTAGTGAGTTGATTAACTTTAGTTCTGATGCTGGAATGTTGGATAAGCTATTAATTGTATCTATTAACGTAGCCATGGTGAATTTACTCCTGTTTTTGGATGTACCTAACGTTGCGATCGCAGCACCTAGACCATACCTAATGGTCATCAGCAGTTGATTACTCGGACTTTGACAAAATCTTAGACTCCAAACTGCCTCCCCTTTGGCCGACTGCATCCCTTTCATGAATCTTTAGGAAATTTATCTTTTCTCCTTGCCTAGAAAGGTTTGCAGCATTAGTAGTCCCTGATGGGGGAGATCCAAAGGAGCCCAAAAATGTCAAATTCCCATTAAGACCATTAAGGGTTCTTGGCTACGATCACCCCAGGGTAAACGCATCTTATTTTGGAATGCCTACTGGATCTGGAATTCATAGGATAAGTATTTATCCTGATGAATTTTGAAATCTTTGATGAGTAAGGATTCTAGAATTTAGATGGGTTTGTCCTGTGAATAATTCGTTTACTTTAGAACTAAAATTTGCACACTCCACCTATCTATAATCCTGGAGATTATTTGTGATTAACTCTATAGGCTCCGATTTGAAGTTACCCATACCTATAATCGAGTTTTGGGATAACCCAAAACCCTAGGGAGTGTTAAGCACCGTGTTTATTCTGGAAACCACAAACTAGGCAAGTAAGGGCACCTTGAATAACGCCAAAACAGCTATGTTATCGATAGGGGCAGAATTCCACTTGCCACCCATTTATATTTTTTCGTTCTCTAGATAGAATAGTAATTTATTTACTGCATAAAATCAAGTCCTATAAAGGATTAATTATCAAATCTTAATTAAGGATAAATTGTGAAGGATGAGATATGAATTATAGATGAATTATGAAGGATAAATTATGAATTTCATGTAGATAAATTATGAATTTCATGTAGGGTGGGCAGTGAACCAGACCCATTCACCAAGAAGCGCGTACGCGAAGCGGTTCCTTACTGGCAGTGCCAGACGCTGCGCGAACGGAACATCGCATTGCTTGGCACTGCCCACCAACCGGATTAAGTCTGTAGGGTGGGCAGTGAACCAGACCCATTCACCAAGCCGCGCGTTCGCGAAGCGGTTCCTTACTGGCAGTGCCAGACGCTGCGCGAACGGAACATCGCATTACTTGACACTGCCCACCAAACTAATCGTTAGACAAAGATCAGATCCCCTTGGTTATAGCCACCAGACACAATCGCAACAATGTCAAAGCCGAAACTAGGCGCGATCTGAACAGAGTCGAAACTATCCTCTATGGTGAGCTGAGATTGAACACCTAAACTCTTACCTCCAGCAATATCCTGAGCAATCTGTTCAGCTGAAGCAAGACTTTTATCAGAAGAAGAGAAGCCGTTATTGACAGCGATAAAGTTTGATGCAAAGGTATAGTTGAGCCCTGACTTGAGTTGGATTTTATCCGTACCGGATTGGAAATCCTTAAGTAGAGCGTAATCATTCAGACCCAAAAATCCTCCTCCACCGACATAGTAAGGATTATTGCTATCTCCAATCACAAATTTATCAGCACCAGCTCCTCCGGTTAAGACATCAATTTCATTAACACCTGGCTGTTTACTGTTGGGATCGACACCTACGATGGTATCATTACCACCGGCACCAGTAATCTCGTCACTTCCGGCACCACCAGTAAGTTGATTACTGTTGTTATCACCAATAATGGTATCGTTGCGACCAGCACCTTTGACATTGACAAAGTTTTCGACAGTGCGATTAAGAACCGGACCATTAACAACATTAATCTGTAAACTGTTCTGTTGCAGATTTACATTCACAGAGGCACCACTACCAGCAGAAGAGGCATCTATTGTATTAGCTTGACCGGCATCCCCAATAATCGTCTCCACTCGGATCAGCTCATCCTGACCAAGACCACTTTTGTTAACGATTCCCGTGGGTAAAAGAGTAATGGCTCGACCCAGACCAGTGTAATCGACGGTATCGTTACCTTCCTCTCCATTCAGGACATCATTACCACTACTGCCAATGAAATGGTTTTTGCCAGTTCCCCCGAATAGGGAGTCATTACCAGAGCCACCATCCAAGATATCATTACCTGAGCCGCCAAACACAAAGTCGTTACCTGAGCCGCCAGACACAAAGTCATTACCTGAGCCAGCGAGAACAATGTCATTTCCCCCTTCACCAAACACAAGGTCATTGCCACCGAGTGCTACAATAATGTCATTTCCGCCACGTCCTAGGATTAAATCGTTGTTGTTACTACCCACTAAAAAGTCAGGATTGGGAGTACCAATAATAAAGTTAAAAGGTCCTGAGATTATAGATTTCGACGATAAGCTTTGTAAGCCTGAATCATTAGGAACTAACTGTTGTATCTGGGTCAAATTTAACTGAGTCGGTGTACCAGCAGACTTAGATAAATCGGGGCTAGGAACTACCTGATCCTGAATAGATTGTGGCAGTGACTTGATTAAATCTAGTTCTGATTCTGGAATTAAGTTGGATAATTTCTGAGTTTCAGTTACTAAGTTAGCCATGGTTAATTCACTCTTTTTTTTGGTATGAATCCACCCTAGCGATCGCACCAGCTATAAAATACCTAATGGTGATTAGTAGTTGATTAGGTTTTAGGATTAGGTCAAGGAGTATAGCCTTAGCAAAGGGAACAGGGAACAGGGAACAGGGAATAGGGAATAGGTAAGAGCGAATCTGGTAACAGGAAAAAAATAGGTGTATGTAGCTAATTACTATGAAAATCGCTATAGTTATTAATTAATTATTAATAATTAATGTTACTTGTGACTTGTTACTTGGCAGCACCAGATCGACAAAAAAAATAGTACCCATAACGGGTACTGTCAAATTTTATCAAATAAAGTAAACTAGAGTTATGATTCAATCGGTTATCGGGGGTGCTTAGTTTAGTAATTAAATTAAAATCAATCTAAATTAAACCGAATTTACCTGGTAATTACCGATATCAAATGCTAAAATTTACTTAGCTTTAAAAAAACCACAATTTAGCCTTACAAATTTAGGGGGTGCATCTCATTTTTGCTGTTTGAGCTAGTGGTGCGTTACGGGACGGACTTTCCCAACACTGGCTACCGATAAAATGAGGGGGAGCCCGTCCCTAACGCACCCTACCCAACTTTTTTACAAATATGAGATGCACCCAATTTAGGGATAGTAATCAGGGTAATTTGCTTACGTATAGATGTAACAAAAACTGATTTTTTTAAAAATAATTAAAACAGCATAATTATCAGCATCGGGGACATCTACGTTTTGCAAATATATCTAGTAAACGCTCCCAATAGCTACATTATTGACTAAGTTATTGATTAGTTAATAGGTGCTGATTCGGTGCTCTTGATTAGGATTCCCTACTATGAACTCTAATACCAATCGATTTGAAGATGAACTGTTTATCAAAGCAGCCAAACTGTGGAATTTAGAAAAGTTGTATACAGAACTGGCTCAGAAAAAAACCGTTGCTACAAATAGGGAAATCAAATTGACCCCAGTGGAAAAAGCATGCTTAAGAGGTTTGCTGTGCGGCTATCCTCCCAAAAAAATTGCTGCTGCTCTCCATTGGAGTTGTGGGTCACTTAGCGTTCAACTAACTAAAGGTTTGTATCGGTATGTAGAAACCTTAACTAATCGGACATCCAACACTCTCAAAAGTTGGAGAGATATCTCTATATGGCTCGAAGCCGCTGGATACAAAACTCCTCAACAGTGCCAAGATTGGGGTGAAGCACCACAAATTTCTGCATTCTATGGACGCACTAGGGAACTGAACACTCTCAAGCAATGGATTAATCTCAAGCGAAGCCAATTGGTAGCAATACTTGGGATAGTAGGCGTTGGCAAAACATCGTTAGCTGCTAAGCTAGCACGAGAGATGCAGGAGGAGTTTGATTATATTATTTGGCGATCGCTATCCTCTGCCCAACCCCTGAAGCAACTGCTGACACAACTGATTCCATTCCTGTCTCACCACCAGTCATCGGAGTTACCAGAAGACATCAACCTGCTGATGTCTCACTTTCTAGAGTGTTTACGAGAGCATCGCTGTTTAGTAATACTCGATGATACTGAACAGATTTTAAGCCGTGGCACTTTAGTTGGACAGTATCAAGCCGGATATGAGGATTATGGTCAACTTTTTAGAAGAGTAGCACAAGAAAGACACCAAAGTTGTTTGCTCTTAATCAGTTGGGAACCACCGCTACAAATGGAGTTACTTGAGAAAAAAAACTATTCCACTCGTTCATTAACCCTAAACGGTTTACCAACAGAAGATGCTCGGAAACTATTAGCAGCTAATGGTTTGTCTGAACAAGAGCAAGAAATGGAACTCATTAAACGTTATCGAGGCAATCCCTTAGGATTAAAGCTGGCTGTGACAACGATTAAAGACTTTTTTTTTGGTAGTGTATCGGAATTTTTTAGTTGGGAGGAAATGATTGTTCCTGAGCCAATGAGAGCAATGTTAATCGAGCAATTGAATCGGTTAGATGAGTCAGAGAAGAAGGTGATCGCCTATCTAGCTAGAAATCCTACTCCCATTTCTATTAAACAATTGCGCGATAGTATTACCTTAGACTATAATTCACGACTTATTTCAGTTTTACAGTCCTTGGAAAGGCGTTCACTAATAGAAAAAAATTCCCACATTAATCGAACATTTTTTACCATAATTCCTGTAATTAGGACGGTGATTAATCAGCATGAAGGTTGTTTGCCGTAGGGGTTCGGTGTAGGGTAGGTTTGATGTTGAAGGTTTAAGGTTGAAGGTTTGATGTTGAAGGTTTGATGTTGAAGGTTTGATGTTGAAGGTTTGATGTTGAAGGTTTGATGTTGAAGGTTTAATGTTGAAGGTTTAATGTTGACTTTAAACAAAAAACCTTCAACTTTAAACGACTATAGCGTTTCTCGTAGCTATGAGGTACACATTATTTTTTACCTCTTCCCTCACTTCCCCTCCTGGGAGGGGTTAGGGGTGGGTTACTCTTACCTGCTCCCTGCTCCGAAGTCCCTGCTCCCTAAAAACCAGAAATTTGTACCTCACAAGTCGTAGAATTGCTATAGCATTTGGTAAGCATATGCGCTACTTGAGGTGCTACTTGAGGTGCCGTCAGCTGACAGCTGACAGCTGATAGCTGACGGCTGATAGCTGATAGCTTACGAATTATTTGAATTTTGAGAGTGGAAGGGACAGCCTGATGTTAATTGCTTGAGAAACAAACTATTATCAAAGAAATGCTCCAAGGAGACAATCTTCAAGTCTTCAGTAACCCGAGCAATACTGATGCCAAACACTTCTATGGTTTCTCCTGTGGGTTCATGACCTTTAAA
This sequence comes from Moorena sp. SIO3I6, assembly GCF_010672095.1. NCBI lineage: Bacteria > Bacillati > Cyanobacteriota > Cyanophyceae > Coleofasciculales > Coleofasciculaceae > Moorena > Moorena sp. SIO3I6. Next base: position 11,421 of record NZ_JAAHHU010000164.1, read on the forward strand.
GGAACCGCTAAACGTGCCCCAATGCCGCCACTTAAAGGTGACATTAGGAGGTCCGGAAAGTATTTCCATCAGTTCCCATAAAAAGCCATTGGGAAAAGCGTTATGGAAAATTTCTATGGATGATTCAAAGGTTTCCTCTGTGGAGCGATAGTGTTCGGTATCTCCAAGAAATACGTTGTATGTGCCGATATCAGCAACAGTCTGGGCATTGTATTCTGGTCCACCGTTAGTCGTCATCCGAAACTGGTCGGCAACAATAGACAACCACTGCTCAGGATTAGCCTTATAAGAGGCTTCCATCTCGAAGGTTCTAACTAAGTTTTGAGCGATCGCTTCCAAAGACCCCTCTGGATGATTGAATTTACTACCTTTCTTAAGAAATTCATTAGTTTCGGCATAATCAGGGCGTTTGCCCTCTCGCCATTCAACCCCAGCATCATTGGCGATAACTGTATCTCTTTCTTGTACCCAAACAGGCAATCCTGTGGACTGACTATTACTCATTGAAGTGTCTCAGTTCAATTGATTAGAATTCCTCAACAATTTTGCTAAAT
>NZ_JAAHHU010001640.1:0-1108 GCF_010672095.1 Moorena sp. SIO3I6
TCCCTAGGAGAATCGCGTCGCGTCTCCCGATGGAGTATCCCGTAGTTTATGTCTGGTGGGCCGTGGAGCACACAGATTAGACCTCTTGCAAAAGTAGTGTCGCTAAATATTTTATTTACAACAAAGTTCGTAATTATAGATTGCAGCAATCAAATTAAAGCGTAAACCGAATTTTTTTCTTCTGTTACGATATCGCTCTGACAAAATCCTAACTATTTTTAGATGTCGGTAGACATGTTCAATTATAATTCTTTGTGAAGCTAACTTCCGATTCTCTTCTTTTTGGAGAGGTGACAATTTACTCTTGGGAGGTTTTTTATGAGGAGTCTGGCTCAGTTGATGGATTTTTACAATTCCTTGATATCCTTTATCTGCCAGACATTTAGTTGTTAATGATAGATGATTTTTCCTATTCGTAAAACTTATTAAAATCGTGCTCTTTTCCTTTACCGTAAGCAATACAGATAATCTATTTACTGTTTTTATCCACGATTACTTGAGATTTTAAGGTGTGCTTTTTTTTCTTACCACTGTAGGAATTTTTCGGTTTTTTTTAGGGCGTTCTCTGGGAGTTTCCGTTACATCAATAACCGCTATATCGATTTGGTTACCTGACTTCAATAATTGTTTTTTTCCCGGAATCCTAAATTCGAAGGACTTAATTAAACTATTTTCGATAGAGGCGAATTATTCGGTATACTGTTGATTCATTGAGTCCCCAATGCTGACCGATATGAAAGTAAGTTCTGTACTCTCGTAAGTATTCTAGTGTCATCAATACTTGATTTTCTAGACTTAATTTAGAGGGTCTCCCGGTTTTTGTCTTCTGTTGTTCATTTTTTTCTACTAATTTCACCATCTGAGCAAAAGTCTCTTTCTTAACCCCACAAAGGCGTTTGAACTCCTGGTTAGTTAGATGTTTAACTTTTTGATAGGTCATTTTTTGTGATAATACTGATATATTTATATCTTTTTTATTGGACTTTTGCAAGAGGTCTACTGTGGCGATTTCATCATCATCAAGGTAAGTAAATAAACCCTGACTAACGACTAAACGAGCGCTGTTTGGTAGGGAACCATAAGTAAACGCGGTGGGATTTTGGTCGTC
>NZ_JAAHHU010001641.1:0-1108 GCF_010672095.1 Moorena sp. SIO3I6
GATATCACCAAAGCCAAGGGTAAAAGCTGGTTGACTGACAAAAAGTGAAGTAAAAAGTGGTCAACTGCTGATCTCGAAAGGAGTTGCCAGACTTGACAAAGCGTGATTGGGAGCCAGCATTCGTTCGGACAGAAACCACTCTCACCATAAAAATGCTGTGAAAAAAACTCCCGAGTCTATAATGCCTTGAAGAGTTGGATGGGTCAACCCTGTGAGTGGGCACATCTGACCCACCTGACAACCTGTTTATGGATGGTGTCTGCCCTGATCCAGACAGGGGAGGTAAATTTGACCCGTTGGATTCCCGTTCGTCCCATGGTTCGGCCAATATGCACTAATCATACAGCGTCGGATGCAGCGTTGGCTGTATAATGCCCGGATTAACATCCATGGCCAATAGGCCACGCTACGCGAACGATTGTATAAACCTTTGATCCAGGCAGCCTTAGCAGATTGGGAAGACGATTGTATTTATCTAAGGCAAGGACACTTCGCTGTTTTGGGATAAGTACTGCCTGGTGCGATTGGTCGTAGTCCATCACCGGACGTGCCTTGCCCGTAGTGTGGCGAGTGATGGAACATAAAGCGTGCCACGGTTGCATTCAACGATTACCCTTGAGATGCGCCCAACTTGCCATCCCACGTTTACCTTTAGGGGTAATCGGTAGTCTTACTAGCAGATCGAGGGTTTATCCACACCGAGCAAGATCAAAGCGATGACCAATCAATGGGGTTGGCATTATCGGAAAAGTCTGAAAAAAGACACCTGGATTTGGCGAGCAGGTATTGGTTGGTGTCAGCTCAAAGATTTCCACTGTCTTGATGCAATAGCGAGTGTGGGAAACCACGGCAGTCGCTCATGGGGGGAACCCCCAAGACCGCGCTGCCTCCCCAAGACCGCGCTGCATCGCTTCAAACCAGGTGTTGCCCTGTGTTTTCATAATGTCAGGATTCACAAGGAGCATGTTTTATGGCTCGGTTCATCTGATCTTCGGTTGCAACAATATCAATGGTGATAATGGGCGATGGTCAGCGATGATTTGACGACCCTCCAAACATGCGCAGGAATTTGGTTTGCGGTTTGATATCGAGGAAAATTTCTTGGATG
>NZ_JAAHHU010001642.1:0-1107 GCF_010672095.1 Moorena sp. SIO3I6
ATCTTCTGACCGAAGCATGTCAGATTCACTAACCTCCCCATGGCATGGCATGGGGAGGTGATTTGTATCGCCAGTGCGCTCGTCATCGAGAGTGGTTTGCTAACTCTCTAATTATCAATGCACCGGAATAAGGCAAGGGTTCTCAAGAGGCTTGGCAATTATCCCAGTGCATCCAAAACCAGGATTTTACTAGGTTAGGTCGTAATCACTCCATCGACGAGTCCCGCCACTCAAAGATGTTTGTTACCTTGCTTAATATTCTCTTTCCCAGGTTAAAGGTTGAAGGTTAAAGGTGATCAAACCAACCTTCAACCTTCTAACCTGCAACTGGTAACCCAATCCAACCTGGAACCTTTAACCTTTAACTGCTTTAGCCTACTGTGGAAGAAACTAACTCCCGTTCCTGTACCACATCAGGATTGGCTTGAGGAGTATCCGCCTCAGAAGGTGGTACCACTTGCCAGAATTTGGGCAGATATTCAGACCAGTTGTCCAGAATCATCTGGGCTTTCGGGCTACCAGTCCGAGTGGCATGGTCTTGAATTAAGCCTTTCAACTGCTGCTCTCCAGCCGCTGAAATCACCCGTTGAATCTTGACATCCTGGTTCACTTTGGCCGGAAAACTCTCCTCTTCATCTAGGAAGTAGGCTAAACCACCAGTCATACCAGCACCGACATTGCGTCCCACTTTCCCTAAGACTACAATTACACCACCGGTCATGTATTCACAGCAGTGATCACCAGCTGCCTCAATCACAGCATACCCTTTAGAATTGCGCACACCAAATCGCTCACCAGCACCGCCATGGGCAAATAATGTTCCGCCAGTGGCACCGTAGAGGCAGGTATTACCTACAATTACATTGTTAGCTGGGTCGTAGGTGGCATCAGCTGATGGTTTGATAATAATTTCACCACCATGCATCCCTTTGCCTACATAGTCATTCGCTTCACCAGTTAAAATCAACGTCATACTGGGGAGGTTAAAGGCACCAAAGCTTTGACCCGCAGCCCCCTTGAAGTTGAGAGTAATGTGTCCATCGAAACCAGTGTTACCATACTGCTTGGCAATTACCCCAGCAATTCGAGCCCCTACAGTACGGTCAG
>NZ_JAAHHU010001643.1:0-1104 GCF_010672095.1 Moorena sp. SIO3I6
TCTTAATGCTATGGCTTTACCTAATCTTTTCGGTGCCTACTTCCTCTGTGGCAAAGTAGTCACTGAACTCAAAGACTATATGGAGCGCTTGAATTCTGGGAAAATAGTTCCCGTAACTCAATCGCAAGCATTCAGGTGATGGGGTTGACAAAAATGGAAGAATGAGGTTTCATGGCTCAAAAGCCTGTTGAACAAAGACAGCCAGACTTCATCAAAACCCCCATCAAGGGATTTAATCAGAAGGTCGATCAGAAGTGATCGCAAAAAAGCGATCGCTTTTTTGCAAGCATATGCGCGTAGCGCACGCTACTTGATGTGCGGTCAGCGGTCAGCTTCAAATAAACCTCTTTTGGGAGAATTTAATAGTTCGAGATTTTATCGAATTGAAAGTCTAGGGAAAAGCCATTGGCCATTGGCCACGCTACTTGAGGTGCTTTGTGGCACAGGCTTTGGCCAAGGCCAAAGCCAAGGCCAAAGCCAAGGCCAAAGCCTGTGCCTTTGGCCACGCTACGCGAATGGCCACGCTACGCGAATGGCCACGCTACGCGAATGGCCACGCTACGCGAATGGCCACGCTACGCGAATGGCCACGCTGTGCGAACGACGCTGGGACGTAACGGCCAATGGCTGATACCTGAATGCTTAGTTTAAAAAGACAATTTTAGCACAACAATTACCGAATATACCAAATAATTAATAAATTGTATACTAGTTTACTGGTTAAATTACTATCCTATCAAATTTCGATCAAAGCTCCCGATTCCCTAAAATTTTTTAATGGTTTTGTCGAAGGCTGCTATTCTACTCGGTTTAAGTCCCAAATAGGTTAATTTTTTAATAAATTTTAACCTGATTTACTGGTTAAAATATAATGCTATCAAATTTAGACCAAAATCATCGATTTTATAACATTTATTAACGTTTATTTGGCTAGGGCATTAATTATACTATATTTATTTACTATTGAGTTATTAGTTTTTATTATTTTTTTTTTTAAATATATAATTATCTCAAATATAAACGCTAGATTTTTACCGGATTTTCGCAAATACCTAGTTCAGCTAAGTGCTTTCACACTCTAGATTTAAGGGGATAGATCGGTGT
>NZ_JAAHHU010001644.1:0-1104 GCF_010672095.1 Moorena sp. SIO3I6
GTAGCGGATGCCTTTCCCTTAGAGCTTGAAAAACTTGTTGCCAAATAGTTAGATCTACCAAGGAGTAGATCCGAACCGAAAATGACACATTATAATTATGACTCTGGGGTGATAGCTGCCACAAAAACCAGATATCTTTTTGACCATAAGAGAGGGAATGGACTTGGGATATATCTGGATTTTCGTTTAGTAACTGTAATATTTCTGATTTATACTGCTCTAATTCGGCCATAACATCAGTGGTCAGTACTTCTTGGGAACCTTCAGTTCTTAACTTTCCTCCATTATTCCATAATTTAACTCCTTTGAGAGAAATGTCTTGTAATAATTGACTTAAGTTCATAGTTCTACCTTGATCCAGTTCTTTGATTTACTATTATCTGTACGATCGCTTTGATTTAGTTGTTAATTGAGTTAATTTTAAATAGCAGCAATGGTGATTAATTCCATAGTTTTTGGAATTGAAACATCCACGTCTAGCTCACTTGAAATTTTACTTCTTAGCTCAATTGACATTAGATAGTCCAATCCCATTTTATTTGGTAGTGGTACACAAGTAGTAATTTTAGCTCCCGAAACCTCCATTATGCCGTAGCCAAATCACTACATCTTTATCACTACCTTTTATTTAAAGGTTTGTGTATATCGATTAGGTAATTTTTCATGGCTAATACTGGATCTGCTTTATTTTGGATATCAGCAATTAATATCTTTGGATCTCCTAGCTTGATTTAAAACCCAGTGACATCATAGGGGACAATATCATCTAATTCAGCTTGTGTAATAATCTCTTTATAATCTCTTTTGATAATCATTTACAGTAATACTAACAAAAACTCCTGTAGACTCACCTTGTAACCGTTTTGGAATGTGCCCGTCATTTTCCATGGCTTCCTAACTAACTTCCAGAAGTAACCGATGTTCTGGATCGAGACTGACAGTGTCCCGAGGTGAAATCCCAAAAAAGCGAGTATACATCTTACCTGGAACGCTTGGATCGGCTTTGTAGTAAGCATTGAGCGCGGTTTGCACTTCAGTTAGGTACAAAGTTTTGGGTTTGTAGGGAGCAGGGAGCAGGGAGCAGGGAGCAGGGAGCAGGTAAGA
>NZ_JAAHHU010001645.1:0-1103 GCF_010672095.1 Moorena sp. SIO3I6
CACAAGGCTGACGGCTATGAATATCAATCTTGAAAATAAGGATACCCTATCGGGTAGTTTACTAGAAGCGCGGCAATTCCCCTCCCGCTAACCCGTGCCGGGTATAACGGGAGTCCCCTTGCCGCATCTCAGATGGAACTTTGGATGTATTAAATTCAGCAGAATCTGAGAAAGACCTATGTCGATGCATTTAGATCCCACAACACCAGTAGAATCGATGGCGGATTCCACGCAGAAACCGAAGCCAAAAATAACGATTAAGAGTGATGGGATTGGGGTTGGCAATTGTTATTGCTTCTCAGTATTAACTTAGCTTACTGTTAAATCCGCACTAGTGAATTGGCTGACTTGGTCTGGGAGGTTAAAGTTCCAACAACAGGAATGATAGAAGCTAAGGCTATCTCCCAAAATTGAACATTTGATGTCAATTGTAGCAATAATTATCGAGGATTTTTAAACAATGGAAAATCAAAATATAGAAGTTGCCGAGATGCCAATAATAGATTCAGTAAGTAATACTTCAGTAAGTAGCACTGACAATGGTCACATAGCTCCTCCTCAAGAACCTATAACTGCAGCAACAATTCAAGCTTGGTTAGTCTCCTATCTGGCTGAAATGTTAGAAATCGAACCCGATGAGGTGGATATTACCTTAGACTTTAATGACTATGGTTTGGATTCAAGTGCAGCTGTTGGAATCACGGGGGACTTAGAGGAATGGTTAAAGCAGGAACTCGCTCCTACCCTTCTTTACGATTACCCAAGTGTTGAATCTCTGGCGCAGCATTTAGCCAATGAACTCAAAGGAGAGGCTTAAATGGGATTAAATCTTCCCATTGATTCAGTTTCACTATAAACATCATCAAAGTTGTTAATTGCACTCACCGGGAAAAAAAAGTGATAAAAACTGTATCAAATCAAACCAGAAATAGTCAAGCTTCAAACCTGGAGGACAAAAATAATCAGAAGCATTTGACATTGATTGAAAGAACCTTTAATAATAATGTTAAGTCTGACTATACCGAGAAAATAGAGGAGCTAGGTAAAAACTTTAACTATCAGGTTAATCGCGATTTTTATTGGAGTGACCCAGAACTTTCGGA
>NZ_JAAHHU010001646.1:0-1103 GCF_010672095.1 Moorena sp. SIO3I6
TCCAAGCTACGCAAATGGAGCCGCTTCGCGAACGCTAAAATAGACTAAGCTAGAGCTGGCTATAAGTATATGGATTTAAAAGAACAAAACTGGAAAAATTTCACGGCACACCTGCGGGATTGGCATGGGATTTGGACAAGGTATTCTCCTTCAGGAGAAGTAAAAGAATCATTTCAAAGTCTGAGAAGCTTTCAGAGCAATCCAGAGAAAACTGAAATTCATCAAGTAAATCGCTATATCTACGCTGAAGATAACTTCAAAGAAGAAAGTTGGGACTATAATCAGCAAGAAAATAATTTACCTGATGGCATATTTCACCCACAAGCTGATTCGATGAGAACTATTTGCTTTGAATCTGGTCATACTGCTTGGGTAACAAGACAATTAAAACCCGATTCGTATTTTGGTGTTGAATTATTTTTTAGGTACGAGGAATTACGACATAGTGTCGGGATTGTTTACGATAAACAAGGAGCTTTGTTCCGAACAGCGAATATTCGTGAAGATGCCAGGGGTTTTCCTAGTCAGTATTGGTCTAAAGAAATAGAACAGGTGTCCGAGAGAAATCTGAGTGGGAATTGGCAAGGAACCTCTGTTACCATGACCCCTGATTTAAAGATTTCTGAGCCTGTAGCAATTCAATTAAACTGGGGTTGGGAAGGACATAACACCTTCTTTTTACCTGATGGAGTTTCTATCAGTTGTCCAGATCAAGTAAGTGTTGGTACTCCCTGTACTCTCGCAGCAAATTGGCTGGTAACACCGTCAAAGTTGCAACAATTGAAGGTCAAGTATGACGAGTCTGGTGGTTTTGCTGCACTAACATTGGAACAACTTCATCTTTGATGTCAAAATAGGTCTAGTCTCTAGAGCCTCCTAGTTACAATGAGCAGCACCTTTCCCCTGTTTCGGTGTCTTCTTAATCCCAGCACCTATCAAAGTTTGCTACATATACCCAAAATATAGTATAATAGTAAGTTAACTCCTCACTAAAATTTGGTGTTCATGGCAGACTTAACTGGCACTTGGCTCGGAACTTACTGGCAAGGGGGAGTACCCACCCGGTTTGAAGCAACTCTGGTTCAAAGCAAGAATACCATCAC
>NZ_JAAHHU010001647.1:0-1103 GCF_010672095.1 Moorena sp. SIO3I6
TCCGTGCTCAGTTAACTCTGTTGAAAGAGCCTGGATACCAGGCAACCTTTTTCTGGGCACCCTTTGTTCTAATCGGTGACTGGCGCTAAGGAGCTATGACAAGGATGTTGGTATGGTAAATTTTTGATTAGAGCTCTCCAAAAACATCAGGACTTACACGGTTAAGTGGATTTCGCCCCCCTAGCCCCCCAATTTTGGGGGGAACAAAAGTCTCAAGCGATGCAGCGCGGTCTTGGGGGTTTCCCCCATGAGCGACTGCATCAAGACAAGTCCCCCAGAATTGGGGGATTTAGGGGGCAGATGCGTAAGTCCTAAACCTAAAATCTCTAGGAATTGATCAGCTTTCCACTGCTCCCAGGAATGCTATCAAAAAATCTCCCTTTATGGTCAAAATATTTTGATATTCATCAATGGTATATTTATCGTTTCATCTATTGTCTACTTTAAGAACATTTCGCCAACCTATAAAATACAGGATAATGAATTTCGATGCCTTCTTAAAATAGTTAATTGGTTTGTTAAACTATCAGTAAAAGCTTAATCACAACCATCCTAGCCATGTTTAGCACAACAGTCACCGATACCGGGCAAATCACTCTCCCCGAAGAAATTCGGGAGCATCTTAAACTTGTCAGCGGTAGTAGAGTCGAGTTCGTTATTGACGAAGACGGTCAAGTGAAAATATTTCCTCTCAATGTTCCAGTGGAAACCTTGTCAGGGATCCTGCATCAACCAGGTAAAGAAGCAGCTACCCTCGAAGACATGGAAAGCGCCATCTCTGAGGGAGCCAATATTCCAATATTAGCTTAGAAGTTGTCTGAGAAGTCTCATTTGCTACATCCAAGCCCCCTAAATCCCCATCTGTAAAAAAGCGAAGCATCCGCTAATTCCCCCCAGAATTGGGGGGTTAGGGGGGCGGGGGACTTTTACCAGCAAATTGATTCTTGTTCCCCCCAAAATTGGGGGGCTAGGGGGGCGGGGGACTTTTACCAGCAAATTGATTCTTGTTCCCCCCAGAATTGGGGGGCTAGGGGGGCAAAATTCAATATCAAAAAACTTTTCAGATATCCTCTTAATCAAAATCTAACTGTTAACATCTTATG
>NZ_JAAHHU010001648.1:0-1102 GCF_010672095.1 Moorena sp. SIO3I6
GGTAAAGAACCTACCCAGGGAGTTGGTTATCTCGATGATGGCACAATGGTAGTAGTGGAAGAAGGGTATAAACACATGGGTGTTGAACTGCCAGTTATTGTTACCTCAGCCTTGCAGACCTCAGCAGGTAGGATGATTTTTGCTCGACCTCAAGCTTCGGTTACAGTTTGATATTGGTGTTTTATAGGTTGTTCGCGTAGCGTGGCCAATAGGCCAAGGTTGAATGTTCAACCCTCTAACCGTCTAACCCTCTAACCGTCTAACCCTCTAACCTTGGCCTATTGGCTACGCAATCGCGTTTAACCTCCTAACCTTCAACCTCCTAACCTTCAACCTCCTAACCTCCTAACCTTCAACCTCCTAACCATCAACCTCCTAACCTCCTAACCATCAACCTCCTAACCTTCTAACCTAATGACTGATGCTATGCTTAGCCTATGCATGATTGTTAAAGATGAGGAAGAATTATTACCACAATGTTTGAGTAGTGTCAAGGATGTAGTGGATGAGATGGTCGTCCTAGACACAGGTTCAACGGATCGGACGATTGAGGTGGCGCAAAGCTATGGCGCTATAGTTTATCAGTTTGAATGGTGCAATGATTTTGCAGCTGCTCGCAATCAGGCGTTGAAGTATGTGCAAGGGGAATGGGTACTGGTGTTGGATGCTGATGAAGTGTTGAAACCGGAAGTTGTACCGGAAATCAAGCAGGCAATCCAAAATAGTTCCTATCTAGTTATTAATCTAGTCCGGCAAGAAGTGGCTGCTACTCAATCTCCCTATTCTCTGGTGTCCCGTTTGTTTCGCTATCACCCAGAGATTCGCTTTTCTCGCCCCTATCATGCTATGGTGGATGATACTGTAGCGCAAGTGTTACAACGAGAAGCCCAATGGCAGGTGGTGTCTCTATCCCAGGTGGCAATCTTACACTACGGTTATAGCTATGATGCGATCGCATCACGGAATAAGTTGACGAGAGCCCTTACGGCGATGGAAGGCTATCTGGCTAGTCATCCGTTTGATGCTTATGTGTGTAGTAAACTCGGGGCGCTTTATATTCAAAATAATCAAGTAGACCAGGGTGTGGAGTTACTCAAGCGTG
>NZ_JAAHHU010001649.1:0-1102 GCF_010672095.1 Moorena sp. SIO3I6
TACTGTTATCAGTTCGTAAGCTCAAGCATGATTGAGATGCTCTTACCCTGGTACTATTTACCGTGTCATTTAACTTTGTTCAAGTCGCGTTTGCTTATCTGAGGAAAGTCTTTGGCGATTGCACTTTTACCTCAGCAACTATTTTTGACTGTACCCGTGGGATTTCCTTTGAAATGGTCTGGTAACCATTCATCAGCACGATGCAGTAAATCATCAAGATTCAAATTCCACAGAATTACTGTCTTATCATTACTCGCAGATGCTAAAGTTTGACCGTCAGGACTAAAATCTATACTTGTAATCGGCTGGGTATGATTTTGTAACGTATATATTTCAGTCCCATCAAGACTCCACAATTTGATAGTATTATCATCACTACCAGAGGCTAAAATTTCACCGTCAGGACTAAAGCTGATGCTAGTAATAGCTTGGCTGTGTCCTTTGCAAATTTTTACTTTTTTATCCTTAAGATTCCAAAGTTTGATAGTACAATCTTCACTAGCTAAAGCCAGGATTTCTCCATTAGTACTAAAGCTAATTTGAGTCACTATACTACTGTTAGTTGGGAAACAAGTATTTTTCTTTTCTAATAGTTTATTGTCGTCTGTAAAGTCCCATATTTTTATATTATTATCTGCACCGGCAGTGGCTAAAGTATGACTATCGGAACTAACCCCCATACAATGAATTCGATTGCTATGTCTTTTTAAAGCTAATGAGTTACCATCTTGGTCATAAATTTCAAGAGTACCATTCTCTTGAGCCAAGGCTATAATTTTACCATTAGAACCAAAATTTAAGCTAGTAATTCCGAAATCTTGTAAAATAGGCAATGGTGTTTCACTATTATTTAATGATAAAAAATCAACATAACCATCATTATTACTGAAAGCAATAATTTTGCCATTTGGATGAAAACTAAGATCGGTAATTTTTTTCTTATCAATTTGATGGCTTTTAATTTCTGTGCCATTTGTTTGCCATAATTTTATATGGCCATATTCATCAGCAGAAGCCAGAGTTTTACCATCCGGACTAAATCTAACAGTTGTAATTTTCCTATTATGACTACAAAAAGTTTGTGGTTTATTATCTCTTAAAA
>NZ_JAAHHU010000165.1:0-11970 GCF_010672095.1 Moorena sp. SIO3I6
CATGGGTCATGGTTCGCCTATTACCACCGATGCCACCAGTCGTTTTCGCTCGGTTCCGCTACTATTGTGATGCCAAAGGTTATTCCCAGACCCTGAAACAGCTGCTGCCTGATGCTAAGTTTCTAATAGTTTTAGATATAAGTCTGCCGATGGAGCCAGAGGAATAGGGAGTTTTGCAAGGGTAGGTTTTTTACACTTGGGTCAAACCCACCCCCAACCCCAGACCGGTCGGGGGCTGCATCGCTTTCTTATCCCTCACACCCCAAACCCCACACCCCACACCCCACAACCCACACCTCACGTCTTTGTTAAAAACCTACCCCTGTGAGCCTAGTCCCAGGGGTAGTTCACTCTATCCGACCAACTCTCATATGTAATGGCCATTGCAATATAATTTTCCTCTCGGGATCGCCCCAAGCCTCGACTAGACGGTTGGAGAATTCCAAGATTGGTTCCTGGGATTGAACAGCGATAAGCTTTTGAATAGCAGACCAAGTAGTCAAATATCCCAGAAATTCTTCCATGTTCCATTGGGTTTCAATTGTTAAAATAGGTGTTTTTAACTCAGCAAAAGGAAAAGGAATGGTTTGATAATTTTGAAGCAGTAGTTTTGTTTCTTCTGGCCAATACTGGTCAACCACTGTGGTGAAAAAATTCCTAGACATTTGGTCTATGTGATTTTCTTCTGGAGGTAATTCAAAATACCAGTAGCCCCAGAGAGCAATAATTCCTCCAGGTTTAGAAACTCGCTGCACTTCCTGATAAAACTTTTCTAGATTAAACCAATGAACAGCTTGGGCAACAGTTATTAAATCTATAGATTGATTCCCTAGCCCGACTTTTTCGGCCACTGCCACAGAATAGTTAATTTTATCATGATGAAATGCATGAATAATTTGCTTTTCGCTGGCATCTGTAGCATAAATTTTTTGAAAATGAGGGGTTAAGCCCAAGGCTACTTGACCATTACCAGTGGCACAATCCCACGCTGCTTGACGATCAGGTACAAGTGCAGCTAAATACTCAAACAAATATTTTGGATAATGAGGTCTATAGTTTCTATAATCATTTGCTTGCTTTGAGAAGTAGTCTTTAAATTCTGTAACCAAAGTCCTTTGCCTCTAATTTAATTTAGCCAACTATTAGGATATCATATTCTTAATCGCAGTTTGAATACAGTCTATCTTTTTCAAATTCAGCACATCAGTATCAGCCTGGCTAACTTGTTGTGAAGATAACCTCAAGCAAGCAAAATCCCAAAACTTAATGAATGATGTTTGTACAAAAATGAGATGCACCAGCGGATCCCTCTTCACGGGCAGGGCTGTTAAGCCAGGGTAAGCGCAAGAAAAAGAGAGGCTTAAGATGGTAAGGGTAAAACGATACAGCCCCAGAAGATGCTAATTGATATAGTCTGTATCCGGAAAAGTTATTGATGTTATAATTAAAGTATCTGTAACCCTTGATTTAGCTGGATTGTTTGGTGTGATAGATGGAAAGTTTCCGTATAATAAATAGTTAGGCTTAAGATCGTCATGAAAGCAGCAACTAGAGACAGTTGGAAGACCAGTCCTTCGAAGGGGGAATTTGTGCCGATAACATACGAAGACGAGTTTACGCCAGCGGAGGTGAATCGGATACGTTTGGGTCTCATTCCGCGCGAAATGGAAGATAAGTGGTTTATCTACTTCGACGAACCCACGCTGTTTTTCCATCGAAGTTGGACGGGATACCTGATCTACAAGGTTGAGCTTCGTGTAGGTACTACCGGTGGTGCAACGGTCGCCAGCGCCCACGTAGTCCAAGAGAGCGAGAAGTATCCTCGCGAACCAGGTGAGGCTGAGAAGATGCTACCGTGCTTGATACGGTGCATCCTACTTGAGCAGAACTATCCGTTTCCTCCAAGGTCATGAAAATTCCAGAGTGCGATTCCTGCCAGTTTTACTCTCAAAACCCCCACATCATCTGTGTAATTCACCTTACTTTACCTCTGTGAGTAGCTATGAGACACGATGCGATCGAGCTATATGAACCGATCAATATCCTTAAACAGATTGGTGAAGGATGGCCCAATTGTACAGATGTCAATGTATGGGGCAAAGATTCCTTTTCCAACACGTATGACTATTGTGCGGTTGAGCAACAGTGAGCTATGGTGCCATTCACCAACAGAATTGACTCGAGAACTCAAAGCTCAAATTGACTCTCTTGGCTCAGTGCGCCACCTCATTTCACCCAACAAAATTCACTATGCTCACATTGGCACCTGGGCGCTTTGCTTATCCAGAGGCCATAGCATGGGCATCCCCAGGTGTCCGCGATCGCGCAGCACAACAGAAAATTGAAGTTAGTTTTAATGCCGATTTGGAAAATGAACCGCCGCCTCAGTGGGTCACAGATTTAGACCAATTAATTTTCCGGGGTAGTCGATTCATGGATGAAGTTGTATTTTTTCACCGGAAGAGTTCTACTGTCATTCTTACCGATCTCATTGAAAACTTTGAACTCAATAAAGTTAGTAAGCAGTTTGGTCGGCTGCTTAAGTTAGTTGGCATTGTCGATCCTGATGGAAAAACTGCATTGGATTTGCGAATGACATTTTGGAGACAAAAGGAGCAGTCCCGTAGCTGCTTAAAGCGAATGCTTCAGTGGAACCCTGAAAAAGTTATCCTATCTCACGGTGGTTGGTATGAGAATAACGGTGCTGCTGAGTTACGCCGTGCTTTTCGCTGGCTTGAATAACTTTCAGAAGCAAGCTAACACTTCAGTGGAGCGGATGGGCGAGAGACATGGTGCTTCGTTTTAATGTACTGTGCCACCGCTCACCAAAAATTTTGGCGTTGCTTAATAATGGAATGATTTTAAGAGTTTTTAGGTGCGACGCAAGAAACAGCCCTGCTCCCAGGCTCGCAAAGAGATCCGGAGTTTTATTGGACAATAAAAAAAATTCCTAGATTTACATCTCAAATACAAACGCGCTTAGCGTTTATCGCAGTTATGAGCTACACTATTCTTTGACATTGATTCCCTGTTAGGTGCGCTTTCCGCATTAAGAATTAAATTCGCCACGGGTCGCACCTCTTGATGCAGCGCATCGCTATTCCCTATTACCTCTTCTCTGCTCCCTGCTCCCTGCTCCCTGCTCCCTAAAAACCCAGAACTTTGTACCTAACAGCAATTGCAAACCGCTATATAATGACTAATCACAAAAAGGGAAAAATTTACATCGTAGGTGCTGGTCCAGGAGATGTTAACTACTTAACCGTAAGGGGGCAACAACTACTGACTGAAGCTGAAGTGTTGGTATATGATGCTCTAGTAGATTCCCTTTTATTGCAACTGGTGCCCTGTGATTGTCAACTGTTTGATGTGGGGAAACGGGGTGGACGCCCTTCTACACCCCAAGCTAGGATTAACCAACTGCTAGTAGACCAATGCCGACAAGGCAAGCAAGTCGTCAGGCTAAAAAGTGGTGACCCCTTTATTTTCGGGCGCTCTAGCTCAGAAATTCAGGCATTGATTGCTGCTGAGTGTCAGTTTGAGGTGATACCAGGCATTTCCTCAGCCCTAGCCGCTCCCTTACTAGCGGGAATTCCTTTAACAGACTCCGTTTTGAGCAAATGCTTTGCCGTTGTCACTGCTCATCAGCCAGAGCAACTAGATTGGGAAGCACTAGCAAGAATCGACACCTTGGCGATTTTAATGGGAGGACGTCATCTAGGGGAAATTGTCCAACAGCTGCAACACTATGGGCGATCGCATCAGACTCCCATTGCTCTGATTCGGAATGGTGGACGCCCCCAGCAACAGGTTTGGCTGGGTACCTTAGGCACTATTGTAAACCAAACCCTTGGTATCTCCCTCTCACCTGTGGTAATTGTAGTTGGTGAAGTAGTGGGGTTAAGGGCATTTATGGGATTACCTGATCAAGACCAGTTGCAAGACGAGTTGAACAGTCAAGGTTGTCAAGACAAGCATCAACCGGCAACTGAAACTACTAAGCCGCTTACTGGAAAAACCGTCTTAGTCACCCGTTCCGCTAGTCAATCCCAGAAATTTAACCAGCTCCTGGAACAAGAAGGAGCGACTATTATCGAAATGCCCACCTTGGTGATTACTCCTCCTTCTAGTTGG
The DNA here is from genome assembly GCF_010672095.1 of Moorena sp. SIO3I6. Classification (NCBI taxonomy): domain Bacteria; kingdom Bacillati; phylum Cyanobacteriota; class Cyanophyceae; order Coleofasciculales; family Coleofasciculaceae; genus Moorena; species Moorena sp. SIO3I6. The sequence goes on from NZ_JAAHHU010000165.1 coordinate 4,135, forward strand.
GCTGGATTAGATTATGCGATCGCTAATCTCGCTAACTTCGATTGGTTGATTCTCACCTCTAGCAATGGGGTGGATTACTTTTTTAAACGATTATTGAATAATGGTAAAGATGCCCGTGCTTTAGTCGGGATTAAGATTGCTGTGGTGGGTAAGAAAACTGCTGCCAGTCTGAAACAACACAATTTACAACCCGACTTTATCCCACCAAACTTTGTAGCTGATTCTTTGGTGGAACATTTTCCAGAGTCTTTAACTAACAAACAAGTGCTTTTCCCCCGAGTCGAAACCGGTGGGCGAGAGGTGTTAGTAAAAGAACTAACGGAAAAAGGTGCTCAAGTGGTAGAAGTTGCTGCCTATGAGTCTGGTTGTCCAGATTACATGGCTCCTGCTATTTTAGATGCTTGGCAACAGAGAGCAATAGATATTGTTACGTTTGCTAGTTCTAAAACCGTGAATAATTTTTACAAACTTCTCAACCAATCCTTTAACGCTTCAACGGACACTAACCAACCCTACTCTAATGCCGACCGCGAACAATCTGCACCCTTAAACACTCTCCATTCCCTTTTAGACAATGTCTGTATCGCTTCCATTGGTCCCCAAACATCCGAAAGCTGTCGCCAATTGCTAGGTAGGGTAGATGTAGAAGCAGTTGAATATACTTTAGAAGGTTTAACTGAGGCGATTGTGGCATGGGAGACTGAGAGAGGGGGAAAGACATAGGGTGCATCTGATTGGTGGAACAGGCATCAGGCGTGGAACAGGCATCTTGCCTGTTTCAATCCCTACTAAACAGCCTTATTTGCCAGAAATAGGAGTTTTATATCATCTCAGAATAATTACCCTTAATAATAAAAATCTCCCTATCTCCCTATCTCCCCATCTCCCCACACCTCCCACCCTCTCCTTAATTATGGGTATTCAAGCAGACTTGATATTAGGGCTTTTCCCCAAGGATGAGAGTTGTTTGTGTAGGCAAAGGAATAACCTTAATATTTTTAAATCCTGTCTTTTCGAGCCATAGGGCAATTTCTTCTTTAGAGCGATTGCCCGATTCGGAATGAAAGCCAATCATTAAGTACAGTTCCATCATTGTACTGCGCAATGACTGCTTAGGATTATCTTCTGGATTTATAAACTCCTGCACGATCAGCAATCCACCTGGCAATAGAGCATCGTAAGCTTTGGACAATAGCCTCAGACATTGCTCGGGAGATATATGACGCAAGACTGCAGAAAGCAGAACGACATCATAGTCGGGATCAAACTCAGTGGTATGAAAATCCGCCGACCATAGGGTAATTCGCTCTTGGAGATTGTATTGCTTCAAGAGGCTGAGGGCGATTTCTAAAGGTTCTTTGAGATCGACAACTACAGCTGTTAAATCAGGATTAGCATTACGGAACTGCTCCAGGCTGAAAGCCCCGTGTTTTTAAACCGGGGATGAAAGCCAGGTAGCGACTTTAGTCGCCGTGAAAAAGATTAAGTCACGACTTGACGGATTACGCTAAACAAGTTAATATAAAAATATAACATAATAGGTCGAGTTCTGATGATCATCTTAGAGTTTAAAGCATACGGCAAAGCTGCCCAATATAAAGCCATAGACGAGGCAATTCGGACAGTTAAGTTCATTCGGAATAGTTGTATTCGTTTATGGATGGACAACAAGGGAACAGGAAAATACGATCTTAGTAAGTACTCTAAGGTGTTAGCGAAAGAATTCCCTTTTGCCAATGAGTTAAACTCTACTGCCCGACAAGCTGCCGCTGAAAGGGCATGGTCATCAATATCTCGCTTCTTTGAAAACTGCAAGAAGAAAATCCCTGGGAAAAAAGGTTATCCCCGCTTTAAAAAGCACTGTAGGTCGGTTGAGTACAAACAGTCAGGATGGAAGTTATCTTCTGAACAAAAATCAATTACTTTTAGTGATAAGAAAGGAATTGGGAAACTAAAACTCAAGGGTACCTGGGACTTGTGGCGTTTTGACAAGAAGCAAATCAAGCGGGTTAGAGTAGTCAAAAGGGCTGACGGGTACTACGTTCAATTTTGCATTTCTGTCGATGTAAATGAACAACTGGAACCCGCAGATGCAACTGTAGGATTAGACGTAGGACTAAAAGAATTCTATACCGATTCCAGAGGAGGCACTGAACCTAACCCACGCTTTTACAGGAAAGGTGAAAAGCGTCTAAAGTTTTATCAACGTCGAGTTTCTCGTAAAAAGAAAGGCTCATCCAATCGTAAAAAAGCCATTAATAGATTAGGTAGACAGCACCTCAAAATAAGTAGGCAGCGTGAAGAACATGCAAAGAGACTTGCACGTTGCGTAATCCGGTCTAACGACCTGGTAGCCTATGAAGACTTGAGGGTTAAAAACCTGGTTAAAAACCATTGTCTTGCTAAATCTATTAATGACGCAGGTTGGCATCAATTTAGAAAATGGTTAGAGCATTTTGGCAAGAAGTTTGAAAGGGTCACGGTTGCAGTGAATCCTGCTTATACAAGCCAGAATTGCTCTGAATGCGGCGAGGTCGTGAAGAAATCACTATCAACCAGAACTCACACCTGCAAATGTGGTTGTGAATTAGACCGCGACCACAATGCTGCGATCAATATTCTAAAAAAAGCCTTGGGTACGGTGGGGCACACCGGAACCTGGGTTATAGACCCGAACTCTTCAGGAGATCTGGCCTCTACTGTTCTTGATTCCGGTCAGGATCAGCAAGCTGGGTCGTTGAGTGAAGAATCCCCGCGTCTTTAGACCGGGGAGTGTCAAAAAGAGCAATGCTGTAGCTTCCAGAGCCTCCTCCTAAATCCAGCATTTTACGCCTATTGTTCAGGTTAGTATATTCAGCCAGGACCGCTCCTTGTCCTGCCATAGCTAGGTTATGCCGACCTTTGATATAGCTTGTCCAATAGGTAGCAGCATCAACAAAACCATTCTCAAAGGGAAAATCTGGTCTACCTTCACGGATCAGCTGGTCTAGATTGCCCCAAGTGTACCAGAAATTGGTAATATGGACGATGTAATCACCTTGATACTCTGGCTTGTCTGGTATTAAAAATTTAGAAGCGACTTGAGAGTTTTTAAAATTACCCTCTTCTTTTTCCAGCAGACCTAATCCAGCACAGGATTCAAGAAAAGCTTCGACAAAACCAGGATTAGCTTTGAGGTGATCGGAGACTTCTCGGGCAGAAATAGGTTGTTCCAGTAAAGGAAATATTCCAAGTTTTATCGCCGCTCTGAGAACCGCAGAGTTCCAGAAGCTAAAACATATATTGTCGATGGTGTCCTTCATTTATACTTATCCTAAATCTACATCCACGTTATTGTCAGATAGTGTTAGAGCTAGTTAAATTGGCCAAATTATACCTCTTGATATAATTTCTCATAAAACGGCAGACAATCTTCCACTATAGGTATTAGGTCATCAGGTATCTGAGGGGGCTCATGTCACCCCCTCAGGGATTACCATGCTCATTTTTACCTTTTTGTCAACCCCACAACCTGAATAATTAAGAACAGTAAAAAAAATAAAGTTTTCGTTAAGATAATGAAGGAAGATACAAAAAAACTGTTTAATGATATCGGTGATTGAATTAATTAAATCAAATCACAGTCTAAATCTAATACTGAGTTCTGTATGACCGGATCTAAACCTTTTCATTTAGCTTTTCCTGTTGCCGACCTTGAAGAAACACGCCAATTTTATTGTGGTGTGATTGGCTGTAAAGAAGGACGTAGTACAGATTTATGGATTGATTTTAACCTCTATGGTAATTCCGTTTCAGCCTATTTACACCCCCAGGAGGCAACGCGAGATATACCTAGCAACCACGTTGATCGAGATCAAACTCCTTTAAACATCCCTGTTCGTCATTTTGGCATAATCTTAGAATGGGAAGAATGGGAAAGCTTAGTTGAACGTTTAAAGGAACAAGGCATCGAATTTACAATTGGACCACGAGTACGTTTTGTCGGCAAAAATGGAGAACAAGGAACGATTTATTTTCACGATCCTTGTGGGAATGTTCTGGAATTTAAGGCTTTTAAGAACCCCGAGCAAATGTTCAAGCCTTTTACAAAAATACAAGACTTTGAAGCAGTTGTTATGGAGAAGATAGCCAACCCGTCTTAGAGTATATAGCAATCCTATATGATTCGTGAAATATATTCGGCGAAGCTATCGCTATAACCCTTGCCCAGTAAGAATTTACGATTTTGCATATTTTACAAATGATTTAGGATTGCTATAGTTAAGGCTTGTTTATGCCTGTAACACCCTATCCAGATTTTTTTTACTATAAACTAGTTGGATAGTAAGGGGTTAATGAGTATTTTTTTGACTTAGATACTTGGGTTTGAACTTTAGAAAGAGCAATCAATAAATAATGGCTAATACAATCGAAAAGTTAGATCATGATTTGGCTGAAATATTTATCGCAAATGATAATAATCCAACCGTAAACTACTCTTATGGGGGAACGCGAATGGTAACTCCTAATACTCAGGAGTCAGAAGCTAAGCAAATCTGCGAGCGATTGATGTGGTCTGAAAGTGCCCTGAAAAATCAACTGATCAATGCAGCATTAAGCAAAGGTGTTTTAAACCACTATAGCGATCGACTTCCTGGAGGTTTCTTGGACAGCAAAGTTGGTGGTGCTCGCTGCGTAATCAGACCCAAGCACCAAGATACTGCTGACATCCTTGTTAATCCAGAACATCCAGATTGGGATTCTACCATTTCACCAATTTTTCAACACATTGGCGAATCCCTCAATCAAAAACAAGGCAAGATCAAGTTGACTCCGGATTTTGGTCGGTTTGCTGGTTTGGCGGATACTTTGAACCGATTTACTCCTCATTCTCTCGGCATTAATTGTGATCAGGGAGGATGTGGTGGTAAATCTTCCTACTCAGCAACAGGTATTATCTCAGCGATTGAAACCCTTGGTTTCCAACAACAGAAAGAAGACCGAGTTACCTTAATTGGGGCAGTGGGAGCCATGGGTTCTGACGTTTTGAAGTACTTTTTGCGAGAGACATACCAAAATGTAGCTGTTTGTGATCTGGTGTATGATGATCCTAATAGTGGAATTGTCCCTCCAGATAACTTATTAAAGCTTCCCTCCAAGCAAAAAGCCTTCACTACAGATTGTTTGGAGCGAGGAGGATTAATTGTTGCTACTACCGTTGGACAGGAATTGGAAAACTCTTTTTGGGAGACAATGCCCAGGGGTACAACCTTACTCCTGGCTCATAATATGGCAATTCCTGGAGGTGAAGCAGGTGCTGAACTAATGCAGCGAGTTCAGCAACATGGCGTTTTCGCCTTACCTGGTCAAGTTTTGACATTGGGAGGAGCGTTAACCTCTCGGGTAGAGTGGTTCTGGCGGCAAAGCAATGCAGGTGTTCCTTTCGATAAACCTCTAGCTCACCTAGTCGTCAGGGATGTGGTTAAGTTTTTAGTCACTGAAATTAAAGCATTATCAGCATCTTCAGGATTAACTCCTTATGAAGCCATGCTACGGTATGCAGACCGAGAGGCAGTAACATTATTGCCCTAAAGATCAAGTCGCTCTTCCGATCCTATTTAGGATAACAGGATCGGAAGAACCAACAAGGCATTCACTTCAAAACCTTTGAATTTGCTATAGCGGTTTTTAGTCTAATGAGGTACAATAACAACAATGAGCAAACCAATTACGAATATCCTTAAGGGAGATTTGATTAAAAGCAAATTCAATAGCTTCTACTAAATCAAGATAAGTTCTTGCACCAATTTTACGTAAAATACTTTTGATCTTTGACCAACAATGTTCAATCGGGTTAAATTCAGGGGAGTAAGTGGGAAGATAGATTAATTTAGCACCCGTTGCTTCAATTAAATCTCTAGTTTCATCTCCTTTATGAATTGAATAATTGTCCATGATTACACAAGCTCCACTCCAAAGTTTAGGGACTAATTTTTGAGAAATAAAAGCTTCAAAAGTGATGGCATCAGTTTTTCCCAACAAACAGGTGCTGGCGAGGATAGATTCACAACTTATGGCACTAATGAGTGAAAGATTTTGACCTTTCCTATAAGGGCGCTGACCATAAGCACGTTGACCCTGTTCAGAGCGAGCAAAGAGACGAACCATTGCTAAATTCACTCCGGATTCCAATACGGAAAATCAGGTCTTTTTCGTTAATATCCCTAACCTTTTCCCAGAAATGTAAACGTTGTTTTTGTACCTCATCTGTGCCTTTTTTTGTGGCGTACAGTGTTTTTTTTTCGGGTTATTTTTAGACGCTTTAGCATTCTATATACTGTGGAAATACCAATGAAAACTCCGGTTTCTTTCGCGCTTCATGTTCCGCAGTTCTTCTAAAGTAGCGTCATTAGTCATGGTCACCAGATTTTTGAGAATCGTTAATTGTTTTGGCTTAAGTTTTGTCGGAGTTTGTTGAGTGCGAATTTTCGGGGCAATATTTCCAGTGTCCCGATACTGTTTGAGTAATTTTTGAACAAAGCTTAAGGCAACATTGAACTGTTTAGCAAGCTGACGTTGAGAGATATTACCTTGAGTATAAACATCAATAATTTTTTGTCTAAGATCAACGGAGTAGGGTTTCATGGTTTTTTATTAGAATGTATCATCATTATTGTACCTTACTAGCTTAAAAACCGCTATACTGGCATAGTTTCCTAAGGTTGAATTTGATTAAAGATTAGATCAAATCCAGTTAATCACTTATCAAAGAGTCTGTGGATTTTTGGGTTATGGTAATGGGGAATTGATAATTGTAAACTACCCATTACCAATAAATAATAATTGAGAACTGCTATAACCTACTAACACCATCAACACTCAAAGGTTGCTAACCCCAAATAGCGAACTCCTGACGGGGTAATTTCAAAGCGACAAGGCAACACTTCCAAACCATTGCTAACTGCTTCTCTTAAGAGTTTACCATAGTCTGGATCATACTTATCACCAGGGGAAAAGTGCAAACAATCAGCACGATTAATAAAATAAAGCATCACGGCTCGTGCTTCGGGAAGTACTGCCATCAGTTCTTGCAGATGTTTTTGTCCACGAGTAGTAACTGTATCAGGGAATAAAGCACGATTCTCTTCAGCTAAGGTAGCACTTTTCACTTCTAAATAAATCGGGCGCTCTGAGCCAGTCAGTAAAAAATCCACGCGGCTTTTCCGTTCTTTTCCGTAACGCACCTCAGGGCGAATTTCGCTGTAGCTGTCCGCTAATTCGGGAATCAGTTTTTGTTCCAACGCTAACTTAATCACTCGATTAGGTAAAGCCGTATTAACCCCTACCCAAGTGGGTTCATTGTCCTTGACCTGAATCATTTCCCAAGTGTATGGTAACTTCCGCTTTGGGTTATCACTATGGGACACTTGTACAGGAGAGCCAATAGTTGAAACTCCGATCATTGGGCCAGTATTGGCGCAGTGAGCAGTAATAATTTCCCCTGATGGCAGTTCAATATCCGCAAGAAAGCGTTTGTAGCGTTTGAGTAAAGTTCCAGCTTTTAGGGGTGGGTAGGAGTAAATCAAGTTATTGTCATTAGTCATGTTATATTTGTTAGTTTTTAATGGTTAATTGGTTAAGGGAGTCGGGAGTCGGGAATCGGGAGTCGGGAATCGGGAGTCGGGAATCGGGAGTCGGGAATCGGCAAGAGGGAATCGGGAATCGGCAAGAGGGAATCGGGAATCGGCAAGAGGGAAAACTGATCTTACTCCCCATCTCCCCATCTCCCCATCTCCCCATCTCCCCATCTCCCCATCTCCCCATCTCCCCACCCCCCCCTCTCCCCATCCCCCCACC
>NZ_JAAHHU010001650.1:0-1102 GCF_010672095.1 Moorena sp. SIO3I6
TGCTAATGTGATTTTGCTCAATAAAATTGATTTAGTAGACCCTCAACAACTGGAGGAATTAGAGCAAAAAATCAAAGCCATGAATGGTTTAGTCAAAATTTATCGTACCCAAAACTCAGACATTGAGATGGATTCAGTGTTAGGGGTGCGGGCTTTTGACCTTAAACAAGCTCTAGACATTGACCCGGACTTATTAGGAGAAGATGCTCATGAACATGATGAATCCGTTTTTTCCTTTGCGATTGTGGAACCAGGAGCAGTAGATTTGGAAAAATTAAACACCTGGCTAGCGGAATTATTACAGAGCCAAGGCCAAAATATTTTCAGAATGAAAGGTATTCTTAATGTAATGGGAGAAGATAATCGATTTGTTTTCCAGGGAGTACATATGATTTTTGAGGGTCGTCCCGACCGTGCGTGGAAACCGGAAGAAACCAGAAAAAATGAGTTAGTCTTTATTGGTCGCAATCTTGATGAAAACGAATTTCGTCAAGATTTCCAAGCCTGTCTTGTTTAGAGTATATTATAGCAATTATTATACTCATGAGGTGTAAATTGATCCCCCTAAATCCCCCTTAATAAGGGGGACTTTGAGATTGATCCCCCTAAATCCCCCTTAATAAGGGGGACTTTGAGATTGATCCCCCTAAATCCCCCTTAATAAGGGGGACTTTGAGGTTGATAATCGTACATCATAACTGCGATAAACGCTATCAGCTATCAGCCTTTTTCATAACTATCAGGTACACAGGATTGTTTTCCCTCTTACCTACTCCCTACTCCCTACTCCCTACTCCCTGTTCCCTGTTCCCTGCTCCCTGCTCCCTAAAAGCCTATAATTTGTACCTCACCAAATTTAAAACCGCTATCTATCTATGGAAACTAAACCACCCCTACCTCCTTTTACCTTAGAAAGTGCAACCGCTAAGGTGCAAGCTGCTGAAGATGCCTGGAATACTCGCAATCCCGAGAAAGTTGCTCTAGCTTATACCATTGATTCGGAATGGCGCAATCGTGCCGAATTTATTAGTGGTCGAGAGGAAATTATTGCGTTTCTGAAGCGCAAATGGGCAAAAGAATTAGATTATCGCCTGAGAAAACA
>NZ_JAAHHU010001651.1:0-1101 GCF_010672095.1 Moorena sp. SIO3I6
TACTGCCCCAATGACTCTCGTGCCTCGACGTTGGTATGTGCTATTGATGGGGCAGTTAGCAATTACCATCTCCAGGTAAAAACTAATACAGAAGCAGAGTGCTTGGTTACCAACGGTAAGGGTAAGGTGGTTGGTGTAAAACTTCGCTGGCGCGATAGTGGTACCATCGAGACGCTAAAAGCTAAGACTTACATTATAGCAGCTGGAGCCATCGGTAGCCCAGTAATCCTAATCAAATCTGGCTTAACTGGTCGTAGTGGTCAGGTTGGCAGAAATTATATGTACCATTGCGGTGCTTTGGCGGCTGGGTTGTTTAGTCAACCTACCGGTGGCGCAGATACCTTCATCAAGCAGTTAGGCTTCACCGATCTTTATTTTGGTTCAGGGGATTTTCCCCATAAGCTCGGGTATTCCCAAACTGTGCCAATCCCTGGGCATCTGAGCATACAAGAAAATTTACCAGTACCGATTCCAGATGCGATCGCAAAATTCCTACTCAAACGGATACTGGCGATGACGGGATTTGTCGAAGACTTACCCCAACCCGAAAATAGGGTAGAAGTTACCAACACAGGAGCGATCCATCTAGTCCACAAATTTCATCCTTACGATATTTACCGCTCCCGTTACTACATGAGCCAGCTCAAGAAAGTGATGCGCCATGCTGGGGTAGTATTTATGTTTGGTGCCACCGGGGATAAAGATGATCGTCACACAGCCCATCAAGTGGGCACCACACGTTTTGGTACCGATCCCAACACATCAGTGCTTGACCCATACTGCCGTTTGCACGATCATGACAATGTATTTGTTGTGGATGGTGGATTTATGCCAACCTCGTTGGGGGTTAGTCCTGCTTTAACCATTGTAGCTAATGCACTGCGAGTGGCAGATTATATTAAGGAGACTTGTTAGCATGAAAACTGTTGTAATCACAGGAATTTCCGGCACCCTCGGCAGTGCGTTAGGTCAAGAGTACATCAATCGTGGTTGGCAAGTAGTTGGTGTCACCCGTCAAGAAAACCTCGAAGGTAACTATTTCAATACATTGTGTGTGTCTCAACAACAAACCCTTGAGGATGCCCAAAAGTTGCTTGAGTA
>NZ_JAAHHU010001652.1:0-1098 GCF_010672095.1 Moorena sp. SIO3I6
TACTCAGGAAAACCTGGCTTACTGTGGAGTAGCTAGTATGGTCATGGTGCTAAATGCTTTATCAATTCAAGCTCCAGAGGCACCGGAATTTAGGACTAACCGCTTCACCCAGAAGAATGTTTTGAATGCCAAAACTGAGGAAGTGCGCATGGCTGAGGTGATTGCTCGTCGGGGCATGACTTTGGAACAATTAGCAGGATTATTGGAAACTTATCCAGTTAGAGCAGAGGTTTACCATGGTGGTGATTTGACCCTGGATCAGTTTCGCAACATAGTGGTAAAGAATTTGCAAGAAGCGGAAAATTTTGTCTTAGTCAATTACTTACGCAAAGCCATTGCTCAGAAAACTGGGGGACATATTTCTCCTTTAGCTGCCTACAACAAAGAAGCAGACCGTTTTCTGATCCTAGATGTCTCTCGTTACAAGTATCCTCCGGTCTGGGTCAAGGCTGAAGAATTGTGGCAAGCCATGGCGACTAAGGATTCAGAGTCTAAAAAGACACGGGGGTTTGTGCTGGTGAGTACCCGTTGATGGTCAAATTGATGGTCAAATTGATGGTCAAATTGATTGCATTCTCATTAATCTATCAATATTGAGGTTTATTTTAAGCTGACAGCTGACCGCTGACCGCTGTTCGCGTAGCGTGGCCTACGGCCAACGGCTTCAAAACTAATCCTTAAAATTAATCGGTTCTCCCATTGATCAATGTCTTGTCTGTGACCAGCAAAGACAGGAAAATAAGTAATGGCAAAAACACCATTGCCCAGCCAATTCCTAAAGCCCAGGCTGGGTATCCTTCATAGGGAGTCCTAATATCTTTAGAAAACTGGGTTGCTAGCAAAGCGACTAAAGCCATAGGAATCAGGTATTTTATAGAAAAATTCCACCATTTCCCAACCTTCCAATCACTAACTTTGTTGATGTATCGTCGTAGCTTTTCAGCACCATACAACCATCCCACTAGGATAGATTGAAAAATAGCTACCAACATCAAGTTATAGTTAGTAACAAAATGATCTACAATATCTAAAATGTATAATCCAGCTCTGGTAGTGTAAATAATTCCAGCAATAAATCCCCCTAGACAAACCCCAATT
>NZ_JAAHHU010001653.1:0-1098 GCF_010672095.1 Moorena sp. SIO3I6
AGAAACAGTATCTGAGTATTTGCGTTCCAATATCGCGCTACTGAAAAATATGGTGGCACGAGGCTATAACGATGCCCGTACGATCATGCGTCGGGTGGCCAAGATGGAAGAATGGTTGGCAAATCCGGTACTGATGGAAGCCGATCCAGATGCAGAGTATGCTGAAATTATCGAGATTGACTTGAATGAAATCACTGAGCCGATTGTAGCGGCTCCCAATGACCCAGATAATGTGAAATTGTTGTCTGAAGTCGCAAGCGATCGCATCGATGAAGTATTCATTGGGTCTTGCATGACCAATATTGGACACTACCGTGCCGCTGCCAAAGTCCTACAAGGGGAACCCCCTGTTAGCACTCGCTTGTGGATTTGTCCCCCTACCCGGATGGATGAGAAACAACTCAAAGAAGAAGGGGTTTACGGTATCTTTGGCATAGCTGGTGCCCGGACTGAAATGCCTGGATGTTCCCTCTGCATGGGTAATCAAGCTCGGGTTGCTGATAAAGCTACAGTATTCTCCACCTCTACTCGTAATTTTAATAATCGTATGGGTAAAGGTGCCCAAGTCTACTTGGGTTCCGCTGAATTAGCAGCAGCTTGTGCTTTGTTAGGTCAGATTCCAAGCGTTGAAGAGTATCAGTCAATTGTAGCCGAGAAAATTAATCCCTTTGCTAGTGATTTGTATCAGTATTTGAACTTTGATCAAATCGCTGGATTTGAAGACGAAGGACGAGTGATTCCTATCGAAGAAATGCCCAAGATTGAAGATATTTTGGGCATTCCAGCGGGAACTCTTAAGTAGATTAGTTTGAGTTTAGTTTAGCTGAGTTTTCGGGTGAGCTCTTGGGTTCACCCGATTATTTATTTCACTTATTTAAAGTTCGAGGGAACAGGGAATAGGGGATAAGGAGGGAGATTACCTACGATATCAATTCAGGCTCAAGGGGGGAACCCCCAGCACCGCACCGGTAGTCGCTCATGGGGGGGACCCCCAAGACCGCGCTACCTCGCTGCATCGCTTCAAACTCTCTTGACTATTGCCTATTGCCTATTGCCTTTTGCCTTAAAGGGATAAGCAATGTCGCTCATGACTCTGAG
>NZ_JAAHHU010001654.1:0-1097 GCF_010672095.1 Moorena sp. SIO3I6
TTTCAGGACACGGTTTATTGTTGTCTGTTAAAAAATATGCTTAGTAAATATGGCGTAGGGTGGGACAGTCTGTCCGATTGTAACGGGCAAGATGCCCGTTACACCCACCGGGTCTTAAAAGCCTTGTTGTTACTATTCCCTATAATCCATTCCCAATTAAAATAAATGGTGCCCAATAATAAGGATGTTCGAAACCAGACCCTACCTTACTGCTAATGAAAGCAATTTGAGCTTGTCGGAGGGCTTCCGCTTTAGTAACCTTCTCCTGTTTCAAGACCTGATAAAATTGCTCCATCAAGGCTTGGGTACCTTCGTCATTCACTGCCCACAGGGATGCGATCGCAGCATCAGCCCCAGCATTTTGCATCAGATAACCAAAACCCAGGATTTCTTTGCCATCCCCCAATTCTCCCCCTAAGCCGGTTTGACAGGCACTGAGCACTACTAAATCTACATTAGACAAATTCCATTTTTCTTCTACCTGGGTCAGGGTAACGCGACTGCCATCACCAAACAGAATAAATGAATCTTGTTTAGTTTTGTCAAACACAGCATGGGTGGCTAGATGCACAATGGAATAGTCATTCATCTGATAAATGGTATCCCCGTGAAACTGTTTATCGATGAATAGCTTAGTGTTGGGAAAGGTTTTTGCCAGACGCTCTACTTCCGGTTGAGCATAGTCTAAGGCAGCAAAGCCTTTATGTTTTTTGGTGACCGCTGCCGCAAAAACGTTTAACTGTGGTGTCGGTTTATTGTCTAGGGATGTTAGGCTCAGAGCAGTAATCTGATTAACTCTCAACCGTTCAATTAACCATTGCTCACCATCATACAGTGCCCCCAGGGGAATATAGCGCAATTTGCCATCAGGAGCATAAATAATAGTTTTGGCATTAGCTTTGGCTAAGTCAGCTTCAATCGGTTTAATTAGCCAGTCGTAAAGTTGCTCGGCGGGCTTTTTGTCATAATCGGGATTTAAATCGGAAATTACAAGTATTTCACGGAAGTCTTTAATCTCAGTTTCCAGCTCTTCTCGTTTCACCTTAACCGTGCGGCGAATCGGGGGAGCATAAGGAGTGACTATGACTAATTCCAAG
>NZ_JAAHHU010001655.1:0-1097 GCF_010672095.1 Moorena sp. SIO3I6
GTTTTTAATACCACAATTCGGACATTGACATTATGCTAGCGCTATAGTATCATTGAAGTGTAGGACTCAGCCCTAACTATGCCCAAGAAAGTAGACGCAGCAAAAAACAGATCAACTCAAATCGTTACTGTCATAGGGATGAGTGAGTCGGTTGAGGCTGAGTTACTGTCTACCATGAAAAAACTGGGCATCGTTAGGGCTGAGTCTTATAACAAGCTGGGCAGCATCAATTATTGGAGTCTTGACTGGAAAAAGGCGTACCCAGATGTTAGGAGCTTTAGGACTCCCGAATCCCTGGGACTACCCTCGAAGCTAATGGAATGGACGGTCAGTGATGTGGCAAAAGCCATTACAGCGAGCCAAGCAGCTTGCACTGATGCCGTCATTAAAAAGGTTTACAAAAGGTTCCCTGGGAAAGATAATAATAATACAAGAAAAGATCTTTGCAAGCAACTAAAAAGCTTAGCTTTCTTGGATAACCCACTACTCCATAGGCTTGTTAGGAAGGAGTTTCAACGGGGACATTCTTGGATCAAAAATCAGATAGTATATCAACAGGGAGGCTATAGCTGTCGGAGACTATATCGGAACACTTATCAGCTAGAAATAGCTGGACTAAGAAGAGGAAAAAGAAACCAAATAATTGTTCGGTCTAATCGTAAAATAAAAGGACAGATTAGACTAATATACAATCAATTATTATCAAAGTTTGAAGTTCACTTTTTAGTAAACCATGGCCAAGTTGTAATCCCTGCAAAACTTCGGAACATAGGACTGGATAAGGGTTATACCGAGGCTTTCTATGACTCAGATGGCCAGGCTCATGGTAAGGAGTTGGGTAAAGTAACCACCAATAAATCCGTACGTATTTGTGCGAAAAATAGAAACAGAGGGAAACTCTGGACACTCCATAGAAAGCTCGAAAAAATAGACCCAGCAAAGTCGGCTCGGATATTAGAAAACAATTTAACCAGAAAAACATAAAATAAGCGTTACAGACAAAATCAATCAGAAATTAAAGCCATTATAGGAGCAGCTTCTAAGTCTGTTTTTGGTGGTAAATCACTAAAAGTATTTGCAGAAGATTTAACACAACC
>NZ_JAAHHU010001656.1:0-1096 GCF_010672095.1 Moorena sp. SIO3I6
GTAAAGAAATTGTTAAGTCCTAAAAGGTTGTCTGTCAAGCCAAAAAACATGGTATTGGTTTTATTGAAGTCGATCTAGGTAAGCAGGAGATAAATCTTGATAACTTATTAGAGGCAAAAACCTATCTAAAAAATGTTTTCAAGATTCCAGAAAAAAGTGTAGATGCTATCAATACAAATGCTCCATTAATTTATTTAATTTTGAATTATAATCAAACTTATAGTGGCATAACTTTACTGGTAAATCATTTGATAGTTGGTGGTGGAACGTATTTCCAATTGTTAGAACATTTAGCTAAAGCTTATGGAGACCCAGATTATGTTTCTAAGTCCGAACCACTATGGACAGTAAATTTTAACAAAATAGATAATTTTCTCAATGCTAGATTGAAAGAAAGGTCATGGAACGAGAAACTGTTAAGTCCGACATTTATCTTTGCTTATCTTTTGAGATATTTGTTCATAAATAAAAGTAATTGGAGTTGTATTAAGTGTATCTTGACAAAGGAAAATTTAGATTTAATTAAGCAAAAAACTCAAAAAATGTATGATGGCGAAACTGTGTACAGCAGAAATGATGCTTTATTGGAATTTTTATCAGTTACTCCTATCAAACGATTTATGATTGTGATCAATCTAAGATATAGAAAATTCGATATACCAGAAAATTATTTAGGAAATGCTGAAACTATAGTATCAGGTTTAACTCAACCAGAAAATAACTATATGTTAAAACATTCTGATGTTAGAAAAACAATAAATGAGCTTCGCGGATTATATAGTTTTCTACCCGTTTTTAATAGTGAATTTTTAATAATAAATAGTTGGATCAAATTACAAAGTTTACCAAGCTTTGGTGAAAACGAGGTCGTTCTTCAAAAGCTTTTTGAATTTGACGATAAACCTTTCGATCTATCTACATTTTTCTGTAGAAATGCCCTAGTATATAGATTGACAAAAAATCAATATTTCTTGATGTATTTTAACTTGAAAAATGTTGTATCCCAAGTCAAAAATAAATTAAGAGATATTGGTGTGGAAGAGATCGTTATTGAAACCTATTGAATAATAAACCACCTCCTACAACTATAGTTGAA
>NZ_JAAHHU010001657.1:0-1095 GCF_010672095.1 Moorena sp. SIO3I6
GTCGTACTGCCATAGAATTTTCATGAACATCATAATTAGCAATTCGGGCAGTACCATGGGTTGCTGGTAAATAGCCTGCCAAAATTCGCATGGTAGTGGTTTTCCCTGCACCATTCGGTCCAAGGAAGCCTAGGATTTCTCCTGGTTCAACCCTGAAAGTAACATTCTCTATCGCTGGGGTGGTGCCATAGATTTTGCTTAGATGCTCTACTTCTATCATAGTCTTAAGTATTACGTGTTAAGTATTAGGTATTAAATATTACCTGTTAAGTATCACTTGTTATAGATAAAGTTTTAAGTGTTAATTATTAAATATTAAGTAGTAATTATTAATTACTAGGTGTTAAAAATTACCTGTTAATTACCATTTACTGACTAATATGGTTAAATCTATTATTCACGTTAACCCAGTCACTGGTAAGGATAGCGATACTGGTGATACTGTTCCATTTAAAACGTTGACGCTTCGCACTTTCTATTGCCACTGCTTGAACTACCATTCACTTAGCACCTGGCACCTATAATGCGGCTAGTGGAGAACAAGTCAGTGAAAGAATCTTCTGACATTTCTGGCATTTATGAAGATTGGAAGGATATTCCTGGTTATGCGACCGTTGCAGTTGCGATTGACATGCAGGTCACGCGGGGCGCGAACGCATTTATCTATCAGGCCTTGGTTAAGGCAGGACGTGTCACTGAGTTCAACTCACCGTATAGTGTTTTCATGAGTCCTAAGTCCTGATTTCAGTGACTAACCAACTCACTACCAAAACTAGTTGCAAGTTCCAGGTTGCAGGTTGCAGGTTACAGGTTGCAGGTTGCAGGTTACAGGTTGCAGGTTGCAGGTTGCAGCTTGTAGGTTACAGGTTGCAGGTTGCAGGTTGCAGGTTGCAGGTTGCAGGATATAGGTTATATTCCCAAGCGACTTTGCCCGAAGCCGCTGTGTGTCGATAATTTGTCACCTTTTTACCTTTCCACCTGGAATCGTACCACCTTCCCACCTTGAACCCTTTTACCCATGACCAATGACTCAGATTTAGCCATTGCCTATGCCCTTGCCTTGCTCAGTCACTATGGGTTTGAGCTCAGGGGTTA
>NZ_JAAHHU010001658.1:0-1094 GCF_010672095.1 Moorena sp. SIO3I6
TTGGTTACTATTTACCAACTGGAAGAATGACTAGTTTGGAAATGTCCCAGCTTTCTAATACTCCGGAAAATGTCTTTATTGAAAAAATCGGCATCTTTCAAAAGTGCGTAGTCACTGATGATGAGCAACCCTCAGAAATGGGTACCAAAGCGGCATTGTCTGCTATAGATAATGCCGGGATTAGAGCTAGTGATATCGATCTTATTGTTTACTGTGGTGTAGGGGATTATGATTATCGACTATGGTCACAGGCTGCTAAGATCCAATCTGAAATAGGAGCTGATAAAGCTTTTGCTTTTGAGGTCAGAAACTTCTGTAATAGCGGCAATCTAGGGATAGATATATGCCGTAATATGTTAATAGCAAACACTGAGTTTACCTATGGGTTAGTTGTTTGTAGTGACAGATTATCAAGTCTTGTGGACTACTCTAATCAAGATAGTTTATCCACATTTATGTTTGCCGATGGTGCTACTGCTGCCATTCTGAAGAAAGGAGAAACTAGTAACCAAATTTTGGCTTATCACGCGGTTACTGATTCAGAAGCTGTGGACTGTCTTAAAATTCCACTAGGGGGAACTAGGCTACCTTTTCATTCTGACAATGTAGACCAAAGCTTAAATTATATGCAAGTTGCTGACCGTGAAAAGCTAGACAAAATTATTTCAGAAGTTTACCTGGAGAATTATAAAAAAGTAATTTTTAAATCCCTACAAAAAAGCTCATACACTATCAATGATGTAGATGTAATCTTTACTAATCAAGGAAAAAAAAGCCTATTAATAAATATTTTTTCCTGGTTGGGCTTGACCCTAGAACAAACATTTATCTCTCTTCCTGAACATGGAAACTTAGGGGCTAGTGATACGTTACTTGGCCTCTGCAAAAGTATAGAAGAGGGTAAGATTAAACCAGGGAATTTGGTAGTGCTAGCAAGTAGCGCTGCTGGCTTTTCCTGGGGGGCTTTGACTATTAAATTTTAAATCCATGTACCTGGAAAAAAGCAGAGTAATCAAAAAGTAAGCATATGCGCTACGGGCACGCTACTTGAGGTGCCGTCAGTTGTCAGCTGTCAGTTGTCAGCTTAAAATAAA
>NZ_JAAHHU010001659.1:0-1094 GCF_010672095.1 Moorena sp. SIO3I6
ATCGAGTGTAGCCTTCAGCCCGGATGGACAGAGGCTGGCCACTGCTTCATTTGACAACACTGCCAGAATTTGGGACAACCAGGGCAATCAAATCGCCCTGCTCACCGGGCATAATGCCTCCCTAAGGAGTGTAGCCTTCAGCCCGGATGGACAGAGGCTGGCCACTGCTTCATTTGACAAAACCGCCAGAATTTGGGACAACCAGGGCAATCAAATCGCCGTGCTCACTGGACATCAAAACTTTGTATGGAGTGTAGCCTTCAGCCCGGATGGACAGAGGCTGGCCACTGCTTCATTTGACAAAACCGCCAGAATTTGGGACAACCAGGGCAATCCATTAGCCCTGCTCAGAGGGCATCAGTCCTGGGTATCAAGTGTAGCCTTCAGCCCGGATGGACAGAGCCTGGCCACGGCTTCATGGGACAGAACTGCCAGAATTTGGGACAACCAGGGCAATCAATTAACCATCTTCACAGGGCATCAGGACAGGGTATCAAGTGTAGCCTTCAGCCCGGATGGACAGAGCCTGGCCACGGCTTCATGGGACAGAACTGCCAGAATTTGGGACAACCAGGGCAATGAAATCGCCGTACTCACCGGGCATCAGGGTGCAATATCAAGTGTAGCCTTCAGCCCGGATGGACAGAGGCTTGTCACTGCTTCAGATGACGGCACTGCCAGAATTTGGGACAAAAAGGGCAATCCATTAGCCGTGCTCATTCGGCATCAGGACTCGGTAAATAGTGTAGCCTTCAGCCCGGATGGACAGAGGCTGGCCACTGCTTCAAATGACAACACTGCCAGAATTTGGAAGGTTGAAAGTTTAGGTGAGCTGCTGCGTCGGGGCTGTGACTTGCTGGAAGATTACTTTGTTAGGAATCCTGGAGCTAAGGAGAAGTTATGGGTATGTCGGGAAGAGGGAAGAGGGAACAGGGAATAGGGAACAGGGAATAGGGAATAGGGTTGCTTCACAACTGATCAATGTCATCCATACTCAACCCAGTATATTGAGCAATATCCTTCAGGGATAACCCTGCGGCCTTCATCTGTTTAACAACCTTTTGTATACCTGCTTGTTCACCTGCTTGTTGACC
>NZ_JAAHHU010000166.1:0-11744 GCF_010672095.1 Moorena sp. SIO3I6
CCATCTCGTAAGGCTTTCCAGACTTTGTCAGCACTGCGCAGGCGTCCGAGAACATCACCAGGTAACTGGGATAGGATTTGTTCGGTTTGACTCATGGATGTTGGTTGGTCGTTAGATGCTAAGACTTTCTCTGTTTTATTTTAAATTTCCACAAGGCTCAGAGACTGATGCGATTGACCGTAGGTCACGCTACGCGATCGCACGTAAGCGATCAGCTATCAGCTATCAGCTATCAGCTCAAGGCTGACCACTGACCACTGACGGCTGACCGCTAAATACTTGCAATCGCACTTGCCTAAATTAGGGTACCATTAATGCTATTTATTACTAATAAATTTTAGAGGTTATCACCTTCAAGTTGGGCAAATATTATGACCCTATTCAGCCTTTATTATCAGCACTATTGCATAGGTATATCAATAATATTGATATTAAGGCTGCCTTATTGATTCTTTGGTTTCCCCTGAGTGGGGATTGCCCATCTTATTAATTGTTAATTTAATTGTTAATTATTGTTATAACTTTGACACCCTGGGGTTTGACCGAGTCACCCCTCTTAGCTTACGATAATATCTGGCTCAACGCCATACTGAGAGGAGAAACACTTTGAAAAAAATACTAATTGCGATTCTGCTAGTTTTCGCTTTAATAACCTTCAGCTTCCCTGATTCCGCTTTAGCTGCTGGTAATCCAGCTAACGGGAAAATCGTATTTAACGCTAACTGCAATGCTTGTCATATGGGCGGCAAAAATGTAGTCAAGCACGAGAAAACGCTGAAGAAGGAGGCCCTGAAGAAATATCTGAAGGACTATGACGCGTCTCCTACTAAAGCTATCATCAAACAAGTAACAAACGGCAAAGGAGCTATGCCTGCCTTTCGTGGTCGTTTAAAACCCGCCCAAATTGAAGATGTAGCTGCTTATGTTTTAGACCAGGCTGATAAGTGGTAGGCTGCATTTAGTGACTAGTTTTTAATCAATCATCCCGTAGGGTGCGTTAGGCGCGGCGTAATCAACTCCCAACAGTTGAGAGTTTACGTCAGGAGCGCCGTAACGCACCAGCCATGAATATTTCGAAATTAATTAAGGTAAGCATATGCGCTATGCGCACGCGTGCGCGTTCAGCAGTCAGCCGTAACTTTGGGATAGACAGAAGGATAACGATTTCAGCCCTAACCTTCATCGTGCCAAGGCATCGCCACTAAACGAAAACCCACATGATTGGTTCCTGTATCAGGAGCTTGGGACTCTCGTGCTTCAGGACGATAACGGCTACAATAATTTCGGGCGCAGAGGAAAGATCCGCCTTTAATTACATGGAGTGCCCCTTGATCAGGCTTTTCCGGATCGAAACTACTCGCTTGATCCGGTCCCAATGGATTGAGGCTGCGATCTTTCCCCCTATGACCCACACGATACCAATCTGCGGTTAATTCCCAAACGTTGCCCAGCATATCGTAAAGACCGTAACCATTGGCAGAGAAGGATTCGACCGGGGCAGGACCGAGATAGCCATCGGCTTTGGTGTTGAAAAAGGGGAAGAAGCCTTGCCAGGTGTTGGCTTTGTGAGGGGCATATTGTTCACCAGGGATCGAGGTATCAGTGTCAAGACCACCCCGTGCTGCATATTCCCATTGGGCTTCGGTGGGGAGCGTTTTACCTACCCAATCGGCATAGGCAACCGCATCTTCATAGGCAATGTGAACAACAGGGTAGTTGTCAAAACCTTTAATGGTGCTGTCGGGTCCGTAGGGATGTTGCCAATTAGCACCAACAACCCAATCCCACCAGCTTAAATAAGCTACTTGTTGGATACCCCGTGCAGGGGGCTGAAACACCAGGGAACCGGGCTGTCGTTGCGCTTCGGTTAAGCCAGGGAATTGGTCTTTGGCCAGGGGACGTTCGGCAACGGTGATGTAGCCTGTAGCTCGGACAAATGCTTGATAGTCGGCGTTGGTAACTTCGTGGCGATCGATGCAAAAACTATCCACGGTCACATCAACAGCAGAACGCTCTGAGGGATAGTAGGTGTCGGACCCGATCGTAAAGGTTCCCCCAGGGATCGACACCATACCTTCAGGACAGGGAGAATCGGCAAAAGCCAAAGGTGACGAAGTCAAGACGGTTGGGAAGAGGAAGAGGAGGGAGACCGCCAGCAAAATGCCAACAAGATCACGAGTTAAATTCTTCTGAAGCAAAGAGAAAAACATGGATATTGAAGAAGAGTAATCTAAGAGGGGGGTCGGGGCGATCGCAGAGCGGTTGAACAGTTTCGTTTTGGTTCGGGCGATGAGATGAATAAGGGTGGGCAATGCCCACCCTACTAAAAGTTTGGTACTCGGACTTCCATCCCAAAACCCGATCGAGATGATTTTGGGATGGGTGTGATGCCGAGAGGCATATAGAAATACCTCCCGACATCCTAATTTAATGGCTAGCCATCTAACTCAACTGTCACTTATCGGTAACCTCCTGAATGATTCGGTTCCAGAAGTCTTCGTTACTCATATCTTCGGAAGCTTGGTAGGGCTCCAATGCCGAGTATAAGTTGACTTCAACCTTGTCGATCTTCCCGTCGAACTCAAAGGGAGCGCGATCGGCATAGTCTAGGGAAACCGGAGCCCCCAGATCCGTGCCGACATCGAAGGTTTCACTGGCACTGAAGGCTCCCATGACGATTGTTTCGATAGTGGTTCGGTCCACTTCATCACCATCCACTCGTATAACCACTTCACCTGGGTCATCGAAACTCTCGATGGTTGTTTCTACTTCAATGGTGTGATGATCGGCAGAGAGCGGTGCATCTGATGCAGCCTTATAACGATCTAAGAGCAGCATATTGTACTCGTACTTGAGAATTCCGTTGTCCATAAACAAGCTCACACCGCCACCGGAACCTCCCAAGGCATAGATAACGCCGGAAGCCAAAGGATTTTCACCCAGATCGACATCAATCGTAACCAGGTTGCTTTCACGACCTAGACCCGGTGCAGTGAATTCAGGCATACGAGTTGTGCTTTCATCAAAGACCCAGCTACTGTAGGGACTCCCGATCCGCTCTTCGGGATGAGTGTTGATGTACAGGCCGCCCCCAATGGGGAATGCCAAATTCTCTTCTGCTTCTTCCAAGAACAGTTGTTTCATTACCTCCAAAAGCTCTGGCTCCTGAGCGGCCAGATCGTGCATTTGAGTGAAGTCCTCGGTAATGTGATACAGTTCCCAAACATCCTCATTGGGATCCCAGTCAAGGAAGCCCTCTGCTGATTCAGCTATATTCCAGGGGATCTGAGGACCGAAGGTGCAGGCATACCAGCCATCGATATAGATGCCTCGGCTGCCGCTGTTCTCGAAATACTGAACATTCTTTCGATCCTCTGCGTTGGCATCGTCGAAGGTGTACTTCATGCTAATCCCATCGAGGGGTTTTTGCTTGAAGCCGTAAACCTCTTCAGGGGGGGTAATGCCCAGGATCTCGTAGATAGTTGGAGCGATATCGTTGACATGGTGAAACTGAGACCGGGGGGTTTTGTCGGGGGTGATGCCATCGGGCCAGGAGATTACCATCGGGTTGCGGGTACCACCGAAGTGGGAAGCAACTAGCTTGGTATAACGGAAGGGGGCATCCCCTGCCCAGGCCCAAGCGGCGTGGTACATGTTTTCGGTTTTTGGGGTTCCCAGGGCATCAAGTCCGCCTAGTTCGTCGAGAGCATCAAGTTGCTCCTCGATCGTACTGGGAATTAGATTCTGGGCAAGAAATTCGCTGATAGTGCCCTCCTGACCTTCGGCACTGGCTCCGTTGTCACCAACAATATAAAAGACGATGGTATTGTCGCGAATGCCCAGATCGTCGAGTTCCGAGATCACCTTACCAGCCTGGGTATCCACATGTTCGAGAAACCCTGCATAGACTTCCATCAACCGCCGTTGGAAGTCACGTTCCTCATCGGGAATCTGATCCCATGCTGCCATGTCATCAGGCCGAGTAGCTAGCTGCGCATCTTCTGGAATCCAGCCCAGGGCTTTCTGGTTGTTAAAGACCCGCTTTTGGTACTCGTCCCAGCCGTCATCGAATTTACCCTTATACTTATCTGCCCATTCCTTGAAGATGTGGTGAGGACCGTGGACTGCCCCTGGTGCCCAGTACATCAAGAAGGGTTTGTCGGGAGAATAGGAACGGTGGTGGCGCATCCAGGCGATCGCTTTATCCGCCATGTCTTCACTGAGGTGGTAAGTCTCGTCGTGGGGCGGCTCTATGGGGTTGAGGTTCTCATAGAGGCGCGGCTCATACTGAGAGGTTTCCCCCGCAAGGAAGCCGTAGAAATAGTCGAAACCATGCCCGGTCGGCCAGCGATCGAATGGACCCATAGCTGTGGTCTCATTAGCTGGGGTATTGTGCCATTTGCCAAAGGCAGAGGTTTTGTAGCCGTATTCCCTCAAAACTTCGGCGACCGTGGCAGTGGTCTTGGGAATAACCCCCAGGTAACCATCCCAGTCCACCGCAAATTCTGCGATCGTACCTGATTGGGCTCGGTGGTGATTGCGCCCCGTTAAGAGAGCGGCGCGGGTGGGCGAGCAGATGGCAGTAGTGTGAAAGGTGTTATAGGCAATCCCTTCATCCCACAGACGGCTTAGGGTCGGCATGTGGATCTCGCCACCAAAGGTGTCAGGCTGCCCGAAGCCCACATCATCCAGCAGGATAATCAGGATGTTGGGGGGATTTTCGTTGGGTATATAGTTCGGTTCCTCGCGCCGGATCATGGTGGTGGGCTCGTCCAAAGTCGGTCCGGCAACGCTGGCTGATGGCACTGGCGGGAATGGCAGGGTCGAGCCATCAGCAGTTTGTGCCAAGACAGGGGGAGTAATACTTCCCAATAGGAGAGAGATGGCGATCGCAAATATCGCGATCGCTCTCAACATTCGGTTTAAAAAATCCTTGAAAAACATGGTTAAAACCTTGTAAAAAGGAATAACAAAATCTCGATCTCAAGCTTCCATCCCAAAACGCGATCGAGATGATTTTGGGATGAGTGGAGGGAGTCAATTACTTCTACATTAGACCTCTTGCATAAATGCAAAAATGGATCCAAAAATGGGACCGAAAGTATTGGTCTTACCTAGCCAAAATAGACTTTTGCAAGAGGTCTATTTTTTTGCTATTCGGAAATTGACTTTGCCGACATTTCCTAGCTTAGGGGTAAGCTATCTCTGTGGATAATCAAAAATTCCAACTTTCTCAGCTATAAGATAGAATTAACTAATTTTCCAACAACTATAACTTTTCCTTATACTTGGTGGCAGGGTAAGCGCAAGAATCAATAAGCTGTGGCTTATTGAGAAAAAAGCTAGCTCATTCTCAACAAATTAACTCTATTGCGAGTACAGTTCTAGGAGATTATAGGGCTTTCAAACCACGATCAACCGATATCTAACCAATGCACATTATGAGCCATTTTTTCTTGGGCTTACCCTGCTGGTATAAATCCCTTTCCACAAAAGCATTCCCACTACCCACACTTAAAATCGGTTTACTGTAGTCATAGTCAACCAAAGATTTAATTCTGGTGGTAATAAACTTGCGGTATTGGGGAATGTAGATACTAGGAGTGATGGAATCCTGGTAGGCTTTCCCTTCTTCCCAAAGATCATAAATATTCTGACCCTCCTGCCTCGGTTTGGGGCGTTGCTGAATTAAGGAATGAATCCGCGATCATCTGGTTTTATTAAAGCCCCCGTTGGTCCCCCAACTTTGGGGGACGCAAGAAAGTTTTGTTCCCCCCAGAATTGGGGGGCTAGGGGGGCGCAACCATACCCAGAATCAGCAACGCCCGGTTTGGAGTAGTAATTTTCTGTAGATACCAAAGTTTCCGTATTCATTGCATTTAATAATTTTGTAGCTGAACTGTGGGTGAATGGAATAAGCTTAGACGCACACACATTGCACTTTTTTGTTCTTGACAGCCTTATAGGTAAAGAAATCAGCAGCAAACATGAATGCGTCTAAGCTTACAATGCAATTAGCTACTTCAACGGAGAGTTAGTGGTGAATATGGGCATTGCCATGCTGAAGTAGATTCTTCAGGAGGAGGTTCAAGGTCTATGGTCACCTTCTTAATTGTACCTGTGAACTCAAAAGGTAACCGATCCTTATAGTTATGAGTTACTGGTGAGAGTAAATCCATCCCTACATCTTGAGTTTCCAGAGAATATCGTGCAGGTACGGTTTTTTCGATGGTGTCAATAGTAGTAAATACATTACCCTCATTATCATCCATTAAGAGAGTAACCTCACCTCCATTACCCTCACCGTCTCCATAAGTTCCTGAGTACAGGAAACAGAATGTCAGCTTGACATTATCACCAGTGAGAACATTGTTTTGAGACACAATATCATAGTGATCGCCAAGGTAGTTTAGAGTATAGTAAAGTTTGTTGTTCAGGATGTAGAAGCTATAGCCTCCCGTCTCTCCACCGAGGGCCAGGAGTACACCTTCAGCGCCTTCCTCAGGAATCATTACCTCAGCAGTAACTTGATGAGATTTGTTTTTCACATCTGGTGCTGTCCCTTCTGGCAGTCGAACCGCGCCTTCATAGAAATCGAAATGATAGCGTCCTGCAGTAAAACTGGGACGTAAACTAACATCACCTCGTTCAACAAAGCGATCGTCCAGAGGAAAAACATTATACTTACCTCCCTCAACGAGGAATAAGTCTTTGAGTTCCTCTAATTTATCAAGATAATCATCTTTTTCTTCTTCCTCCGATTTGGATAAGTCTTTGCCTTGAGAGAAATCAGTCTTTAAATCGTACAGTTCCCACTCATCTTCATCGAAAGGTTTAAGAGGTTCATCGCCAACTGGTTTTGCATGCACAGTTGATGCCATCCATTCGTGTTCTCCTTCATCCTTGTAGATGCCTCGATTCCCAAACATCTCAAAATACTGAGTTTTATGAGTACCTTCAGCACCTTCTCCATCATAATCATCATCAAGTATCTTACCAAAACCAAAGGTATAGGCTAAACTCACCCCTTCTATCGGCTGCTGCTGGATGCTGTTAACGATCTCTGGTTCCTGAATCCTAGTTACTTCCAGAATTGTCGGTGCGATATCAATAACATG
Source organism: Moorena sp. SIO3I6 (assembly GCF_010672095.1). Taxonomy (NCBI): domain Bacteria; kingdom Bacillati; phylum Cyanobacteriota; class Cyanophyceae; order Coleofasciculales; family Coleofasciculaceae; genus Moorena; species Moorena sp. SIO3I6. The sequence continues at coordinate 7,119 of NZ_JAAHHU010000166.1, forward strand.
GTGAAACTGGTCTCGGATCTCCCTTTTGTCTGGAGTCGGGGGAATAACCTTTGGCCATTTAATAATCATGGGATTGCGAGTACCGCCAAAATGGGAAGCTACCTCTTTTGTCCATTGGAAAGGTGCATCCGTAGCCCAAGCCCAGCCAACGGAGTATCCTGGCGAGTTTCCCTTTCCACGCATACCCCACTCCTCTGCACACTCCTTGATTTCTTCAAGAGTAATCTCAGGGCCGAGTCCGTTAAGATTTTTCATGGTGTTGCAAGTTCCATACACACCACCGCCTGCTGAACCACCGTTGTCACCCACGATATAGACGATCATGGTGTTTTCTACTTCCTCTTCAGGAATAGCATCAAGGACACGACCGACCTCTACATCAGTGTATTCTAGAAAAGCCGCATAGATTTCCATCTCCTTGGCTAATGCCACACGTTCGCTGTCGTCGAATTCCTCATCATCATCCCAAGCAGGTATTCCTTCTGGGCGAGGGGTAAGTACAGCATCAGCAGGAATTATACCGGGAGTTTTCGCAGTTTCACCGTTAATGCCCTTCTGACGATTGAAAATTTTCAAACGCTCTACGTCCCAACCGTCATCAAAATCACCTTCGTAATTATCGCGATAATCATCTGGTGGTTGGTGAGGTGAATGGGTAGCACCGGGAGCAAAGTAAAGGAAGAAAGGGCGATCGGGTGCAATTGAATGCTGATTGTTCATCCAAGCAATTGCTTTATCGGCAAGGTCATGGGTGAGGTTGTAGTCTTCTCCATCACTGGTTTTGGCTGGTGCATTGATTGGGTTCTGATTTTCATACAGTGCTGGAAACCATTGGTCTGTTTCTCCACCAATAAATCCGTAGAAGTAATCAAATCCCAAACCATTAGGCCAGCGGTCAAAGGGACCAACCATACTGGTTTGGTTATCAGGAACATTGTGATTTTTACCGAACCAAGCTGTGCTGTAGCCATTTTCTTGGAGAACTTCGGCAATGGTGGCTGTGCTTTTGGGAATCAAGCCTTTATAACCAGGATAACCTGTTGCCAGTTCCTGAACCACTCCACTGCCCACCGAGTGGTGATTGCGTCCTGTTAGTAGAGCCGCACGAGTTGGCGAGCAGAGGGCAGTTGTGTGGAATCGATTATAAGTTATCCCTTCGTCTGCTAGCTTCTCCAAAGTTGGTGTTTTAATCGAGCCACCAAAGGTTTCTGAGGAACTAAATCCCACATCATCCAAGAGGACAAGGACAATGTTAGGTGCATTTTTTGGGGCTTCAGGGGATTCCATAATTGACTTATCTGGCTCCCCGGAAGTTTCGTAAGTGACACCAATTTGACCCTTAAATTCTGGGTCTGGTTGGGGCAAAATTTCCTGAGCCAAGGCTGGCGGTACCAATACTCCTAGGGAAAAGATCGCCACAACTAGGAGATTGAGTAATCTTTTAAGTTTCAGAACAGTTTTCTTCATACACTTAGTGCTGTTAACATTTGAGGTTTTCATTAGTTAACTCTTTGTTGACATCCTCTCCGGCCTGGAGGCAGCGTGATAGATCACATCTGGTTTCGCAGGAGCAGCATTCGATGTCAATGGCCATAATCGCATCAGGGTGGGTCATGCCCACTCTGTTGTGCTATGGGGTAAGTCAAAGACCTCAAGTTCACTTTAGTGGTAAGGTATCTCTGTGAATAATCAAAAATTCCAACTTTCTAAGCTATAAGATTTAAATAACTAAGTTTCAAATTGTATTAGTTTTGCTTATAGTTGGTTGGATTATTTTTTTGATAGAGTGGTGCTTAAATGATTTTGTTAATTGATACCAACAATAGTAAAACTACCCAAGCTGAGGATGATCCTGGGACAGGCAATCAGAATATTTTATCCAAATCCTTTACAGATGTGGATAGTTTCAAAGAGTTTTTTGAGTATCAAAATAAGGAAATAATACAACTCAGTCCCGGTCCTCTTCAAGCTGAGTTTTTGTCGATTCAGGTTGGTAACTTATATTTCGTCTGTAATCAGGCGAACCAAGGGATTCAATTTTCGGGTGAGGGGGGAAAGGAATACATATCTTTTGCGATACTTTGGTCTGAGAATGAAAAGGAATATTACTCTTTCCGTCACCCTGTGGAGCCTCAAAGGACTATTTTTGGTTTCAATAACAAGGAAGCAGACGAAATCTTTCCTCAAGGTGCAACCTTGACACACATTATAATGCCTGTTAAAACGTTTGATACTTATGCAGACCAACTACAACGCCACGATCTAGACGAGAATTTCCGGAGTAAAAATCATGTGAATTTGCTACCAACGGGGATGAACGAAATTAAAGATTACCTGAAAGAACTTGTTTGGTTAGCATTACACAAACCTACTTGGTTACAAAAACCTCACATTGAAAAACTCGTTGCTGATGATTTCCTTCCTTTGTTGATTAGTAATATTCCCACTAAGTTAAATTCCAAGTGTTTTCTCAAACCTTCCCGAAGAGCAAAGTTGATTGCCCAAGCTGAAAAAGAAATGTTAGCCAACTTAGACAAACCTCTGACCTTAAAACAGCTAGCTCAAAATTTAGGGTCTAGCAGTTCTGCGTTATCTTATGGTTTTCAGGACTTATTTGGCTTGAGTCCCATGCGCTATCTCAAGGTACGACGACTTAATGCAGTGCGAGAATGCTTGAAGGCAAGCGAACCAGAAAGTTGTACCATAGCCATCGTTGCTAGTGAATTTGGGTTCTACAGTCCTTGTCATTTTACTAAAGATTACAAAGCTATGTTTGGGGAGTTACCTTCAGAGACATTGCGAAACACTGCAAACTAAGCCTTGAGTATCGAGGGATAAATATAGCAATTATCATAGCTATGAGGTCTACAATTTCGGGATTTTAGGGAATCGGGAATCGGGAATCGGGAATCGGGAATCGGGAAAGAGAGGGGAGTGTGGGAGGTGTGGGGAGTGTGGGGAGATGGGGAGATCTCACAGGGGTAGGTTTTGATTAAGGGTAATTATCCTGACATGATGATATCAGGAATGTTTAGGACGATTATTCCTTGGTAAAACCCGGCAGATACTAGCAAAAACTGTAAGTATATCCATCCTTCCTGTGTATGACTGATATGTCTTGAGGCTTGCAACTCTTGTAGCCTTTTGTTCCTAGTGGAGTAAATCCGAAACTTCCTTTGCTTCTCGGAGTTACTTTGCCTATTCCTATTTTCTGGTGTTTGGCTATGTCGCCAGTAGCCCAACCTTTAATCGGCTTCAATGGGTTATGCCTAGTTGGATAGCCGTATTTGTTAAGTGCTGCTTTCTGTCTTCCTCCTTGTCCTTTGCAGACAACTAACAGTGGTTGAGAGGTTATTACCACTAAAGTTTCAATATTACCGACGCAGGCCGCATCAACCCAGTGCTTTTTAGATAAACCCAATCTTGTTCGGTTGTACTTGGTCATAGCACCAGTTCCAGTGACCACAGGCAAAATTTTCTTGAGCACCTTTACTACCTTGTTCCGAGTCGTATTTACTGCGGCAGCATCCCTTAATGGCGAAAGCGCCTTGTTTTTTATTTTCTGTAGTAGACTGGGTTTATTCTTGAGGAATTCCTCTATAGGTCTGTTCCCTTTCCGTTGATTACATTTCTCGCAAGCCAGACAAAGATTGCTGACTCGGTCGCTCCCACCAAATGATTTTGGGTGAATGTGCTCAATCTGTAAAGGGATATTTTGCTTGCCACAATAGGCGCATTCTCTGCCCCACTTTTCAAGTAAATACTCTCTTACTTCGTAGCCAGCTAGTTCCCCTTGCTGGTATTCAATACCACTAATTTCAGGATTCTGCATTTTTTGGGTGTCAAACTTCACTCTTTCGACCCAAATCTCGCTAACCGGGCAAAACTTAATCAGCCGTTTAACCCAGGTTTCAATAGTTAGAACTCTGTGCTCTAAACTGGGGGAAAGCCAACCCTCTGGACGTTTACGGTTAAGGAATCTAGGTTTTCTGTAACGAGTATGACGATTACGTCTCCCACGTCTAACAGCGCTTCTCGCCTCTAGTTTTTTCTTGATCAGTCCTCCCCTGTGTTCCAATTCCATCCCCCAAATAACTTGGTTGTTTTGGACTAAAGCAAATCCAGTGAACTTGCTGCCAGGGTCAATCTTGATTTGACAAGGTGAGATAGTTGGATCGTTGATCCCTGTTTTCAAGATGATTGTAAATGGGTACATCCTAAAAACCGCAGCTTTACCTTTGTCTAATAACCGGCGGGCTTTCTTTGGGGAAATCGGGTTTAATGCTTGCTTGTTTGTGTCAATGACGAATACGTAATTTTGCATCGTTAAATGCCTCAATATCGGTAATGTGTTCCGGACTTCGTCCCGCTACGCGAACGGTAATGTTGAAAAGGCTTATTAGGCTAACCACACATTTGCCTTCACCTTAATGGTTAGCGACAGAGCCAGGGACTGGAGTTCATCCCTGGGTGTCATGACCAAATCAACGTAGGAAATTAATCATTAAACTAAGCCGGTGAGTCGCCTCACCGACTCGTCTTCAAAACCGTACGTGATACTTTCGTATCATACGGCTCCTCATCATAGGAATCCTTGTCAGTGGCACCTCTAAAACGGATTTTCAT
>NZ_JAAHHU010001660.1:0-1093 GCF_010672095.1 Moorena sp. SIO3I6
ATTGGTACGGCATTAGCGGTACGCCTAAAAGCTTTTGGAATGCGTCTTGTTGCGGTTCGGCAACACCCAGAACGTGGTGCGTTACCAGAAACAGGGATAGAAAAAGTTTACGGCTCTAATGCTCTTTGTGAAGCGTTATCAATTGCTGACTATATTATCTTGTGTGCCGAGTATACTAAAAACACTCATCATCTGATTAATCACAACACACTGGCAGCAATCAAACCTGGAGCATTTCTCATCAACGTAGCACGGGGTGGTTTAGTGGACACAGATGCCTTAGAAGCAGCACTAGAGAAGGGACATTTAGCAGGAACTGGTCTTGATGTAGTTGACTCCCCCACGGATTCTCTTCGTCAGCAAAACGTAATTATTACTCCACACATTGCTGCCATAACCGACGTAAGTTACGATGGTATTGCGGCTGTGGTGATTGATAACATTAGACGCTACGCACGAGGTGAACAGCCACGATACACCATCAACACGCCTCATAAGTTACGACGCTGAGAGTCATTATCTGTCTCAATTCCCAACCCGGATGCAATTCCGGTACTTCCAGCACATCCCCATCCTCTAGCACAAGCATTACCTGATTGAGACGATAAACTTCCATGGTGCGAGTTCTCGGATCCACTAACACCCCAATTTTAGTTCCCAATTCCAGAAATTCCTGGATCTTCCGGCGTAATTTAGTCAAACTATCAGTTCTAGATTTAACTTCAAACATCAAGTCAGGTGAATGCTTACGTCAGCTGACGGTCAACGGCTGACCACTGAATGTTAAGTAGGTGGAATAGCATTAACATCAGAATAATTGAGTATTTTCTGATCTACTGTCACTATAGAACAATTAGATAATCTCGCCGTTGCGACAATTATTCTATCTGCTGGGTCTTTGTGAAAATCACCTGGTAGTGATTGAGCATCAACTGCGATCGCAGGAGTGATAGGCATCAGAATAACTCCTTCTTGTGCTAGGGCAATTTCAAACCATTCTTGAATAGATACCGGAAGAATTATCCTTCCTGCACGCTTCTAGTCTTGCTATCTCAATAAGACTTATCGTACAAACTCCTAATCCATTTGGTCA
>NZ_JAAHHU010001661.1:0-1091 GCF_010672095.1 Moorena sp. SIO3I6
ACAGGCTACCGGTGAGCATATCCAGTAAATTGCCTTTTGAAGGGAGACTTAAATCCTAAAACTATATGCTTTTGGGGAACTCCTGCTTCAACTAATTCATTAGCTACTCCCACTTCAGTGCCATCACTCTGAATCCAAATTTTATTATCTTTGATATCAATATGAATTAAGCTTCCGTATTCTCGTCGTTGGTCATACCAGCCCACTACCATCACTAAATAATGATTGCGCTCACTATCAAAAATCATTTGAACTTCTGTCTGATCATCGTTAAGATTGATAGCGTGGGCTTTCAGGATTTGTTGGACTAATTCATGATAGTTTAATGTTTCCATGATGATATCTCCTCTGTCTTAGGATCAAAAATTAGCAATTTTAGCTGATACTCTTCAAGAGCATCCTGAATAAAGGGGCGACGGAAAAACGTATTGTACGTATCGGTAGGAACGGCTAAGTATAAAACAAAATTAGGTAATGTTTGCTTTAATGCTAATCGATAGTTTAGGAATTGACCAAGGGCGACGTGAAACTCTGACATTTCTGATTCTTGTAAAAAACTTTTGATTTCTACCGCTATGCTTTGATTATCTTTCTGGGCTGCAATTAATTGTTCGGCTGCTAAGTCTATATACATTTCCGATCCGCCAACTTTGATGTATAGAGGATCTTTAGTTATCAGCCAGCCATCTTTTTCCAGGGCTAACCGAACGGTGTTGTGAAAAATATCCTTGGCTGGCATAGAAAGATGGGCAATTGGAAATGACTTAGGCTTTTTAAGATTTATTATAACTGAGATCGATATAAAAAATTACTCCCGCGCTCTACCGTAACGTCAGCATCGGGAGGAATTTCAGCGGAATTATTAAATTGAGAGTATAGGGTAAGAGTTAAACAAGGTTTAACTACTGTTGGCCACACTCGCCTACCCCAAATTTAGCTATGTCCCTCTATAACTAAAACGATCTCACCAGGGAGTTTGTGACATTTTTTTCGACTTAGAGTCCTGTTTTAAGAACTTCCGCCGCTAAAATCTGGGGCCGGGTACAAACAGATTGGCCACTTTAAACTCTTTCGCTCCCACTTCCGACAGC
>NZ_JAAHHU010001662.1:0-1091 GCF_010672095.1 Moorena sp. SIO3I6
TGACCAGTGAAGCCATTGACCTCACTGGCTGGGAGATGGCAGATAAACTAGGTCGTCCCCAACTCCTGAGTGGCATTCTCCAACCTAACGAAGTTAAGCGCTTCCCCATCACCCGTTTAACTCAATCCTCAATGCACTTGAGCAATAAATCAGGATTGATCACAGTACGCGATCGCTCCTCTAACCAGATAGCAACAGTGAAATACTCTCGTGCTCGTTCTGGTCACATCTTTCAATTTAACTAGTCATCTCGAATCAGGTTAATCACTTGGTATTTAGGTTAATCGTTAATTGTTAATTGTTAATTTTCAATTGACAAAAAACCCAGAATGATAAGTATTCAACCAGACACGATCGGACTACTATTGGACTACTTATCTCTACTTATGTATAGAGCCATCAGGCATAGTTGCGCCCTTGAGGTTAATACGCCAGCGCTTAGCCCTCTTGATGTCTAAGTTAGCGCCCTTGAGGTTAGCCCCGCCCAGGTTAGCACCATGCAAGCGAGCACCGTTTAGGTTAGCCCCCTCGAGGTTAGCTCCCGACAGGTTAGCCCCCTTGAGGTTAGCTTTCCACAGGTTAGTCCCCTCTAGGTCGGCACCACTCAGATTAGCCCCCTGCAGCTTAGCTTTATTGAGGTTCTTATCCTGTAGGTTGATATTTGGGAGATTGCAGCCTTGGCATTCTCCACTGGTTAGCAACTGTCTGGCTGGACTGGTGATCCAGGCATAGGTTATAGCCGATGAAGACGCAGCCACAAGACTGAGGGTGGCAAGTTTTACTACTGCTTTTGTTGGTTGTATAGCCTGCAACAGTGTTTTTAGAGGAGTGATATCATTCACCACATCAATCGGCTTCAGGGCTTTGAGGGCAGTTGCTGCATCGGGATAGCGATGTTTGAGGTTAGGTGCCACCATTTTGTGGAGCCAATGAATAAACTGGGGATTTAGCTTGGGCAACAGTTGTTTGAAATTAATCCGATAATTCTCATCAACTAAGGTGTTGATTTCGCTAGATTTTGTCCCTGTCAGCAAGCAAATCAGGGTTATTCCTAAGCTATAGAGATCAGATGCTTTGGTCAATTGCCGATT
>NZ_JAAHHU010001663.1:0-1090 GCF_010672095.1 Moorena sp. SIO3I6
ACATCGAATACAATCACAAATTTCGCATCAGGCATTAATCGCTTCAGGGCCCATAAATGTCCCTCCGCATCCGACCGGTTGCGAAAGCGAGCAACAACATCATATATACCGTTGCTCCCCGTTGTACCAATTCCTTTTGCAACAGTTTCGAGACTACTAAATTAACATCCTTTTCTGGATACCCATTCGGTCCGCTAGCTCCTGTTTCGGCTCCCCCATGTCCGGGATCGAGCAGTATCTTAATTCCTGCTAACTGCTGAGTCGATACACCCAGTCTGCTTCTACTGCTCAAGTTTGGTGGATGTCTCAGAGACAGAATTAGAGTAGTGCCTTCATACCTTAAGTCATACCCCCACTGCTGCTCAGATTTGAGTCTAAAATTATACTCCACCCGGTCTGGAGTCACTTGATACCAGTCTAAGCGCTTAATCACTGGGTCATCATTCAAGAAAATCGTATCCGTTTGAGCGGTTAGATTATGTAGCGTTAGGGTAAAGGTTTTATCGGACTGCTGCACACTCACTGGTACTGGTATCTCTAGGGGAAAGAGAATTTCTGTTGCTCCAGGTACCTGTCGGGAAGTAATACTGCGAATAATCGACTTCGGGGGAGTTGCACCAGGAATTACTTTGGTTTCCTTCTGGCGAATCCAAGCACCATAATCAAGACGTAACCAGTCTCCTTCTTTGCCCGTGACGGCTGCTCTAGTTCCCTTTGGTAAAGGCGTTAAGCGAGAATAGTTAGTACTCGGTCCAGTGCGGGCAACCCCAGCCTCTTCTATTACCTCTATTACCTCTAAGCGGTTAGGAGAGAGAATTTCCACTGTACCTGTACCCCGCTGACTGACTCTCTCGCCATTGAGATTTAGTTGAAACACAGGGTTGCCAAAATTACCAGCTTGTGATACTTCAGCGCATCCCTGGTAGTTATTAATGACTGCACGAGGTGTAGGTTGGTTTTGACCAGTCAATACGGCAAAATTGGAGGGAAGTTGGGCATCTTGGGATTGAGGGAGTAAGGAAATCTGTTGATTGCCCAGGGTGACAGAAACTTTAGCACGAGGGGATGCGATCGCACCAAAACAAATCTG
>NZ_JAAHHU010001664.1:0-1089 GCF_010672095.1 Moorena sp. SIO3I6
ATCGCTATGGTCCAATTCCCTCCGTGGCAGAGCAATTACTGCGGGTGATGGAACTAAAACAGTTAGGGAAGTCTTTGGGATTTGCCCGAATTCGACCTGAGGGTAAACAACACATTATCCTAGAAACACCCATGGAGGAACCAGCCTGGAAGTTACTCCAAGAGAACCTCCCCCAACATTTGCGATCGCGTTTTGTCTATTCTCCTGGTAAAGTTACGGTTCGTGGTTTAGGTCTGGTCAAGACCAACAAACAGCTAGAGAGCCTGATTGAGTGGTTAGGCAAGATGCAAGGCGCACTGCCAGAACCTACTGTGGTTGGGTTACCCCAATCCCCAATCCCCAATCCCTAATTCCCATTACCCATTACCCTCCAAAAAAAAAGCGGCTGCAACTATTGCTACAACCGCTACTGTACATCAACTGGGAGGAAATCCTAGAGGCATATGTCAAAAACTGTCCAAGATGTTTGACAAGCTCTAGTAAAGCTACGTTACTTACTTACTACAAGGTGTCTTCCAGAGATTCCCGAAAATTTGATCAAAAATTTCTGGCAATTGGGAAACATCACTGCTTAGCTTAGGTGTTAGGTATTAGGTGTTAGATGTTGAAATTTAATTTTAATTGTAGTGTTTTATTTTATACTTAATGCTTAATTTAATAACTGCTAGCTTTTGGTTATTAAACAATAAGTTTTAAATATTAGATGTTAGATGTTAGATAGTTAAGCCTAGTTTCTAGTCCCTAGTTTTTAACACATCATACCATTACTGTCAATAGATCAATACTGGCTTAGTCTTAACCAAAACTCCGAGTATCCTGGAGTAGTTCAGATTACAGACCTGAAGCTGACCCGACCTAAGATATACATACTGATGTGAACATAGTATTTTCGGAAAAAGGCAATATCAGCAAAGGCGGAGCGATCGCATTATGACTCAACTATATGAGCAGCTCAACCAGCTAGTGACGGCAGCATGTAGTCATCCAACTGGAAGCGCCCACCGTCAAAGAAACTTAACAAAAATTATTCGTTTAATCAGTAAAAAAATTTGGCAAAAACATAATCCCTAATATCAAAACACACACCAA
>NZ_JAAHHU010001665.1:0-1087 GCF_010672095.1 Moorena sp. SIO3I6
ACGCGATCGCTTAGCTGCTGACCGTGCTAAAGCTGAGAAATATCAAAAACTCCGTGCTGAACTCCAACAAAAGCAACAGTGGGAAATTGTTCTAAAATGGCGATTGCTCCAGAAGCAAGTATCCCAAGTCCAACAGCAAATTGATGCTGCTAATACAAAAAAAGCCCAGCTTATTGCTCAGATTACTAGCATTGAGGAACAAATTAACCAAACTACCACTGAACTTGACCAACTCAATGCTCGGGTCAAAGCCTTAGGAGAAGAAGAACAAATTGCGATCGCATCCACCCTTGCCACTCAACAAGCTGAACAACGTCAACTACAAACCCGACAGCAGGAACTAACTGATAACCTACAAAATGCCGCTGTTAATCTCCAACGTACACAAGAGACAATTCAACAAGTCGAGCAAACCCTGGAACAGTTGATCGCAGAAAAAAATGATCTAGAGACCTTGTCTAAAACCTCCTTACAAGTGGCACGGGATGAGGCTCAAGCTGCTCTCAACCAAAGCCGAGAACAAGCCAATGCGATCGCAGCCGCTAGTGATGCCTGGGTACAACAACAAACCACCCTCACCAAGGAGATCGACACCCTACTCAAAACCATCAACCCCCAACGCACCGAGCAAGCTCAACTCCAAGAGCGTCAGAATCAGCTAAATCGGCAAATCCAAGACCAAACCCAGCAACTGCAAACCTTAGAACCAGAAATCGCCACCAAGCAAACCCAAGCTGTGGCATTAGAAACTCAATTAACCACTTATTCCCAACAAGTCCAGTCCCTCGCCCAATCCTTAGGGAATACCGAACAACAACTACAACTCCAACAACAAACCCAAACTCGCCTGCTCGGGGAACAACGGCAAAAACAACGGCAACTCGATAAACTAGAAGCCCAAGCCCAAGCTCAACAAGAAGCCCAAGGGACTTATGCTACTAAAGTTATCCTAGAAAGTAGTATAATGGGAGTTTGTGGATTAGTCGCCCAATTGGGTAGAGTTGAACCCATATCAGCTAGCCCTAGAAATTGCCGCTGGCGCACGCCTCGGGAATTTAGTGGTAGAAGATGATAGTGTAGCAGCGGC
>NZ_JAAHHU010001666.1:0-1087 GCF_010672095.1 Moorena sp. SIO3I6
TGGCGATCGCAGTTAGAATTACTAAAAAATCAGTTAGTGGTAGTCTTGACAACTCAGCAGCAACAAAATCAAGCCCAAGCCTTGGAAAAGCAAGCTCAAATTGACCAAGCGCGACAGACTATAACTGATCTTAGGAATTCCTATAACTTACAAAAAGACGAAAAATTAGCTCAAGTTAATCAGGCTAGGCAAACTCTTCAACTTAGTAAAACTGCCTCTAAGTTAATAGAAATTCGTTTAGCTAATGCCCAGCGAGAAGTGCAACGCTATCGTAAACTTTGGCAACAAGGAGTTGTGCCAGAAATTGATGTATTAGATAAGGATGATGTGGTACAATAAAGGCGACGCTTCTATGAACAAACTAAGTCTGATATTGAACAAGCTAAGTTACGGATTATGGAAGAACAAAGTAGTTATAAACGGACAATGGGTCAAGCCCAGGCAGATATTGAGCAAGCAAAGTTACGATTAAAAGAACAGGAAAGGAGTTATCAGAGTATAATTCATTCCGGTAAGTTATCAGTACTTAAAATAGAAGAACAACTGAATAATATAGAGACCCAAATTACTACCCTAAATTCAGAAATTTCTCAGAGTAAGCGTCAGATTGACTCCTTGCAGCTTCAGTTAAAGCAACGAGTCTTAGAGGCACCGGTCAGTGGAATGGTATTTCAGTTACCGATTCAAAGACCTGGTGCTGTAGTGCAGCAGGGAACTATGGTAGCAGAAATTGCCCCAGAGGATTCATCATTAATTATTCGAGCCCAGATGGCAACCACTGAAAGTGGTTCTTTAAAGAAAGGAATGCCAGTTAAATTGAAATTTGATGCCTATCCGTTTCAAGAGTATGGGGTGATAGCAGGAGAATTAGTGGAAATTTCTCCAACTACCTCTGAGGTGGAAACGCAAAATGGAAAGGTAGCAGCATACAACATAGAAATTGCCTTAAATCAAGATTGTCTTCCCACAGGTAAGGAGTGTATTGGGTTGCGTCCTGGAGATACAGCGACTGCTGAGGTGATTGTACGCCAGCGTCGGATTATTGATTTTATTCTCGATCCGTTTAAGAAGTTGCAGCAAGGAGGTT
>NZ_JAAHHU010001667.1:0-1085 GCF_010672095.1 Moorena sp. SIO3I6
AAGGTCGCCTGATGCAAAAGCATCGTGGTAACCAAAAGCTTTTAGATACCGTAGAGGCGGCCTACGATGCCATTATTATGGATCGACTTAGGATGCGCCAGGAAGGAAAGATTAAAGTTCCTGATCGTATTCGTTTCCCAGAGAAGGCTTCTCAAGCTCCACCGAGTTTTCCCCAAACACCAGTTAATAACTCTCCTGAGTGGCTGAAACGGTTGTGGGATACTCCGACAAGAGAAGACATGATCTGGCCGAGTGCCGTGTTCTTAATCTTAAGCAGTGCTACGGTGCTTTACACCTCATCGGCAGACTCGATTTTGCCCTTGGTGATGGCTATAGGCTTCGGATTCACGATCTATTTCCTCAATCGGAAAGAACAACAATTTGGTCGTGCAGTATTGCTAACCCTGGCAGGTCTGTTTTTGGGTGTGGGATTAGGGAGTTTGCTGGGGAATTCTCTGGGAAGCCAATTCACCACCCTAGACTTGACAACAGAAAAACTGGCTACATTGGTGACATTTGTATTGCTGTGGCTGATTAGTTGCTTCTTACGTTGAACATGGGAATGGGGGATTGGGGATGAGGATGTGCCTCCAATAGCACGTTCCTTGTCTAGTAGTGGTGCTTTTCCCCTTGATGGGATATATCCCAAACGTCTCTACCCTTGCCTGGGTTTGCCCGGTGGAAACCACGCCAGTCGCTCATGGGGAGCGACTGCATCATGGCCATGAAAAGCAATTTTCATGAAAATTGCTTTTTTAAATAACCACAAGCCTTGTCAGCCAAGACTTTAACGCGATTTTTTTATAAAAATTATTATTTTATAAAAATTTATCATAGCCACAGGCTAGAGATCCAATTTTTTTTAACTGTGTTAAGAAACTTAAAGTTTATCAAACCCTTTCTGTTCCCTGATCCGAAGTTACCTTGTCTGCACAGCTAGTTAGTGATATAATTACCTGAATTTTGAGACAATCTCACCACCATAGCCATAGCTTTTTTGGCACAAAAAATCACTTGAACTTTCACAGTTCGTTTAATCCCACCCTGACCGAGGGTCAGGCGTAGGGCTCGCTCTAGCCGGATCA
>NZ_JAAHHU010001668.1:0-1085 GCF_010672095.1 Moorena sp. SIO3I6
AGCAATCAATAAAGAAGAAAGTTTAATCATTACCCGATGCCTTAAAAAACGAATGGGAAATATAGTTATTGGTTGGAATGAGCGACAAAAAGATTCGATAAATATAGGGAGGCGTGGTAACCAAAACTTTGTAGTTATCCCAACAAAAAGATTAATCAATAGACTTGAACAACTTTGTTCTGAATATGGTGTCAAATTAACAATAACTGAAGAGTCGTATACAAGCAAAGCGTCTTTCCTGGATGATGACCCATTACCAACACACGGTGAAAAACCCAGTGGATGGAAGCCATCAGGTAAAAGGGTGAGACGTGGAATGTATAAAACCTCTAATGGATGGCTCATCAATGCTGATTGCAACGGAGCCGCCAATATTGCCAAAAAAGTAGCCACACAGTTAGGTCTCGATCTAACCAAGGTGGGTAGAGGGAGCTTGACACTCCCACATCGTTATGATTTGTTTAGTTCTCTTTCTAGATCATATCGAACAAGATGTGGAGCGGCACGGTTTCAACCTGCCGCGTAACAACCTTGTATAATCCCCTTCTTTTAAGTGGGGGAGATGTCAATTAGCCTACGCTCCAGAAATTGCCCAAGTGATGCTACGGCGTCAACAAGCTCAAGCAATCATCGCAGCTCGTCAAGAAATTATCGAAGGTGCCTTGAGCATGGTAGAAATGTCCATCAAGCGGCTAAACGATCACCAAATTATCGAGCTAGACCAGGAAACAAAAGCAGCAATGATTAACAATTTGCTAGTGGTTTTGACTGCTGAGCAAAATATACAACCTGTGGTCAATACTGGTAGTCTTAAACTCTAAGCTATCAGCTATCAGCCATCAGCTTAAGCGCTACGCGCACGCTACGCGAACAGCTATTAGCTATTAGCTTTTGAATAAAATAAGCACCTCAAGTAGCGTGAGCCTTAGGCTGACCGCTGACCGCTGACCACTGACGGCTGACCGCTGACCGCTGACCGCTGACCGCTGACCACTAAAGGTAAAGCTGTTACTTGACCATAACTTTCGGGAATTCTATCAATAGAAACTCTAATAGTTTTCAGCTTCATCAGGTAATCAAACTAT
>NZ_JAAHHU010001669.1:0-1085 GCF_010672095.1 Moorena sp. SIO3I6
GGTAGAGCAAATGCTAGTCCTAGACTGAGGGCTGTGACTCCCACTACCAGCAAGAATACTATCAAGCCAATCATCGCCAGACCGGCTAGGTTGGGTAAACCGGCTCCTAAAAAGGCACTGGCGGTGACAATTGCCACAGTTTGCAGCAAACTCAGAGCGATTATATATATGGCTGAGGCTGCAACAATAGAGAAGCGAGAGACTAACGGAGCTACTAGTAAACGGTTGAGGAAACCAAATTCCCGGTCAAACATGACAGGTAAGCCAGCGTTGAGTGCTCCGGCAAAGGCGGTAAACACAATCACACCTGCACCTAGGAATTTGCCATAGCTCAAACTCTCACCAAAAATCCCTTGAGGAGCGTTTTGGAATAATGCCCCAAATAGGATTAGCCACATTAGCGGCTGGATAATACCAGCCATTAAGGTAGAAGGTCGCCGTTGCAGCTGAATAAACAGGCGTTTGGTTAGGGCAAGGGTTTCTTGGATAAATTCACTTACACCAGGAGTATCATTGACTGGGATTGGTGCAGTAAGGTCTGGTTGCCAGTTAAGGTCAGATTTAGGAGGGGTAAGGGTTTTACTCATATTGATTCCTACAATTGATTCCTATTGATTAGTGCAATAGATTCCTACAATAATTGGAGCAATCTGTTTTTACTGTCCACTAACCACTGGCCCTATCTGTCCTTTAGGGCATGTTTTGTTTTCGCTCTGCCTTGGGATCCCGTTTCCCAGCCTCAGCCAGTTCAGCATCCATCAGGGTTTTACCTGTGGCGGCCAGGTAGACATCATCTAGGCTAGGTCGCGACTGAGCAATCCCAAAGGTGGGTAAACTAAAGTCTTTTAAGGCTTGCTGAATGATCATTAAGGCATCGGTTTGGGGTTTAACTACAAGGTTGAGGGAATTGCCCTGATTGCTGTTAATAATGACCTCTTTCACAAAAGGCAGGGACTGAAGCATATGTTTGGCTTGCTTGGCTTCTTCAATGGGGGAGAATTCCCGGATGCGCAGGGTAATGCGATCGCCTCCAACACTATCCTTTAACTGAGATGGTGTCCCCTCAGCTATGATCAACCCTTTGT
>NZ_JAAHHU010000167.1:0-11597 GCF_010672095.1 Moorena sp. SIO3I6
GACTCTTCACCAAATATGGCTACAGGTAAGGTGAAGATACAAAAGAGTGTAGTGGAAATGAATACTGGTGCCAAGATGAATTTTTGGATTGTAGATCCGTTCACAATTACTCCCTTAGGATAGCTACGTAGAACTTAATGACTAGTACCGCTGTGTGGCATTGAAACTCAAAAATGCCAAATAAAAAATGCCAAATAAAAACGCTCATCATGTCTGCTTTTCATTGGTTTTTAACAGTAGGTTTATAGCCAGCGTTTTGTCCTAGTTTGAAGCTCAGGGGTTTGCGATCGCCTCTGCGTTATGTTAGGGATTGGGTATACCTCATGTTTGATTTAAGTCCAATCCGAGGGCAACTCCATAACTTTCCTTAACTTTTAGTTATCGACTGCTCTTGGCCAGATCGGTAGATTATTTGTGTACGGAGCAAAAAGCAGGAAAATACCTGCTACGGGGCCTGTAATTTTACCTAGCCATTGAGTTCACGACCAGTACTAGAACTTGTTTAAGGTAAGCATTTAATCATGAACCAATCTACATTCGATAAATCTTTCCTGACACCAATCGTGTTATCAACAATTATCTTTGCTCTTCTGAGCTTGCCCATAGTTTTGCTCGGAGCAAAGCCGATCTGTATGAATCTCCTACAGAGTCGGATAGTTGATGGTAAACTGATGAATGCTGCGACGCGCTGATTCAGGACGACCTTGGTTGTCTATAGCAAAGGGAACAGGGAGTAGGGAGTAGGGAGTAGGGAACTTCAGATCAAAAATTCTCACAATTGATTTAGGATTCCTATATAGCAGTTCTCCCATGACAAAGAGCAAAAAATTAGGCCAAGGTTTCACTAAACTGCTTAGACCTGTCATAATCCTGATTATTTTGGGAATTCTGCTTGCCAGTGTGCTCCTGTCCCAGTCTTGGGCACTACCAGCACTGACCCAGCACCCTGTGAAACTCACCCTATTGATGGGAGCGGGGGAATTTTCCTATTGGCAGGAACTACTGGTCAAGAATTTTGAGGCAGAGAATCCAGATATTCAAATGGAACTGATCGAAGGACCATTAAACTCTGACTTAACAGAAGACCTCTATACGTCGGCTTTCATTTTAGGAAACTCACCCTATGACCTGATTAACATGGACGTGATTTGGGCTCCTAAATTTGCCGCTGCAGGGTGGTTACTAGACCTATCAGACCGGGTTACTAAGGAGTATTTAAAGGAATTTCTGGATAAAGCAGTTGATTCAGGACGCTACCAGGGGAAACTATACCGCATACCATTCCGTTCCGATGGTGGTATGCTTTACTATCGTAAGGATTTGCTAGAGCAAGCTGGATTCCAAGCCCCAAAAACTTTTGAGCAGTTGGTCAGCATTTCCCAACAATTGCAGGAAAACCATGATCCAAAATGGGGCTATCTTTGGCAAGGTCGTCAATATGAAGGGTTGTCAGCCATGTTTGTGGAGATACTTGCAGGCTTTGGTGGTTTCTGGGTTGACCCGGAAACCTTGGAAGTGGGTTTGGATAAACCGGAAGCGATTCAAGCTGTAGAGTTTCTGCGCAGCACCATCAAACAAGGGATTTCACCCCCTGGTGTCACTACCTATCGGGAAGAAGAAACACGACTGTTGTTTCAAAATGGGGATGCGGTATTTCTGAGGAATTGGCCCTATGTTTGGTCATTAGCAAATCAAGAGGGTTCAAACGTCAAAGGCAAGATTGGCATTAGCCCTATGGTTCATGGTCCTGGTGGCAAACCTGGTTCTTGCTTAGGAGGTTGGGGTTTGGGAATTGCTAAATCTTCCAAACATCCTGAGGAAGCCTGGAGAGCTATTGAGTATTTCACTAGTGAGAAAGCCCAGCGTCGGTATACTCTGGAAACTGGCTATCTCCCGACCCGACGGAAGCTGTTTGCAGACCCAGAGATTGTTGAGAAATATCCCTACTATCCAAAATTGCTAGAGGTGTTAGAGGGCTCTGTGTTGCGTCCACCAGTTGCCCAATATTCCCAGGTATCGGATATTTTACAACGGTACCTCAACGCTGTGCTAACTAATCCCAAACTCAGTGCTGAAAAAATGATGAAAGCAGCAGCTGATGAAACTCGTAGGCTGTTGTCGGTAGAAGGAAGAATTAAGAATGAAGAATGAAGAATTAAGAATTAAGAATTAAGAATTAAGAATTAAGAATGAAGAATTAAGAATTAAGAATTAAGAATTAAGAATTAAGAATGAAGAATTAAGAATTAAGAATGAAAACTGATCCGATAGCAGCACAGGAGCAAAGGACAGGGTGGCTGTTGGTAACACCAGCATTGTTACTACTCCTGCTAGTCTATGGCTATCCTATTTTGCGTTCGTTCTGGTTAAGTTTGTTCACTAAGAACCTAGGGACACAGCTACAACCGGTCTTTTCTGGTCTGAATAATTATGGGCGAATGATGGGGGATGGTCGCTTCTGGCACAGTCTCTGGAATACTGTGATTTTCACTTCAGTATCTGTTGCTCTGGAACTGGTGCTAGGAATTGCGATCGCATTAATTTTGAATCAAACCTTTAAAGGACGGGGTATTGTGCGCACCATCGCCATCCTGCCTTGGGCATTGCCAACTGCTTTGATCGGTCTAGTCTGGGCTTGGATGTTTAATGACCAGTTTGGGGTTTGGAATGATATCTTACTGCGTCTAGGTATTATTGAAGACGGAATCAACTGGCTAGGATACCCTACAACAGCGATGATGGCAGTGATTGCCGCAGACGTTTGGAAAACTACACCCTTCATCAGCATTTTGCTCCTAGCTGGCTTGCAGTCTATTCCCCAAGACCTATACGAAGCCCATGCCCTAGACGGTGCTACACCCTGGCAAAGTTTCAAGCAAATTACTCTACCGCTATTGACGCCCCAAATCCTCATTTCCCTACTGTTCCGCTTTGCCCAAGCATTCGGAGTCTTCGACCTGATCAAAGTGATGACTGGAGGTGGTCCCGGAGGAGCGACAGAAGTTGTATCTCTCTACATCTATACCACTGTTATGGATTATCTAGACTTTGGTTATGGTGCTGCCCTTGTGGTAGTAACCTTTTTGATACTGGTAACCACCGTGGTAATTATAGCGCTAGGCTTACAGAACTAATGACTACTATTCCTAACTCATCATCTCCTCAACCCAAAACAAAACAAATTAACATTATCAAACCAATCATCCTCCCCCTAGGAATCATCTTATTGGTCATTTTCTGCCTAGCACCACTCCTTTGGCAATTCCTCACCTCCCTCAAAGTTAACCAAGATATCTCTTCCCTTCCTAATATTTATTTCCCTAGGCGATATACACTTGACCACTATATAAACTTATTTACCCTGCGCCCCCTAGTTCACTATATTTTCAACAGCGCCTTTGTATCAATTGCTTCTACACTATTGTGTTTAGGGATAGGAACTCCCGCTGCTTATGCCTTAGCAAGGTTAACCCTAAGGGGAGAAAAAATCATCCTTGCCGGGATTATTATTATTACCTTATTTCCCTTTATTTTGATTTTCCTAGGACTCCTGGAAATTATCCAGATTCTTCAACTAGGAAATAATTATTTAAGCCTCATTGTTTCCTATACAGCTATCAATCTTCCTCTCACCCTATTAGTGATGCGAAGTTTTTTTCAACAGCTACCGCGAGAGCTAGAAGATGCTGCTAAAGTAGATGGCTATAGCACCTGGCAAATGCTAATCCAAATTTTGTTACCCCTAACCGTTCCAGCTTTAGTAACCACAGGAATACTTACCTTTATTTTTGCTTGGAATGAATTTATTTTAGCCCTCACTTTCATTAGCCAAGAATCCATGAAAACCCTTCCCGTTGCTGCCGCTCAGTTAAGTGGTTCTATAGGGAAAGAGATTCCCTACGGTGCGATTGCTGCTATGACAGTTATAGGAACATTTCCCCTAGTGGTATTAGTAATGTTTTTCCAAGGTAAAATTGTCCAAGGTTTAACATCGGGAGCAGTTAAGGGTTAAGGGTTAAGGGTTGAAGGTTGGAAGGTTGAAGGTTGAAGGTTTGGAGGGTTGGAGGTTGAAGGTTGGAGGTTAGAGGTTTAAGGTTGAAGGTTTAAAGTTTAAGGTTTAAGGTTGGAGGGTTGGAGGGTTGGAGGGTTCGAGGGTTCGAGGGTTGGAGGTTTGGAGGTTGTTCGCCCTTAGGGTTCTTTGTAGGGTAGGTTTTAATACCAAGTTGGGGTCAAACCTACAACTTTCTCTTCCGCCAATCTCCCCATCTCCCCATCTCCCCATCTCCCTATCTCCCTATCTCCCTATCTCCCTATCCAAGCAATCTACTCTCTTTGAATGCAACTCGGTATAAGATTGAATTTTTTAAGATTGAATTTTTTAAGTGTGGAAGACTATGGGAACGATAAAACGATTTGAAGAAATTCAGGGATGGCAGACAGCACGGGAGTTGACAAGGTTGGTTTACACACTGTCAAAGGAGGAAGCGTTTTCCCGTGATTTTGGTTTGTGCAACCAGATGCGTCGTGCAGCGGTTTCTATCATGTCAAATATTGCTGAGGGCTTTGAGAGTCGGACACAACGTCTTTTTCTTGAGTTTTTAGGTCGAGCTAAAGGCTCTGCGGGTGAACTACGTTCTCAAGCCTATGTTGCTCTTGATGCTGGTTACATTCATCAATCTCAGTTTAAACAACTATTTGATCTATGCCAGAAGTGCAGCGGACAAATTACAGGCTTCATGGCATATCTAAAAACCTACCCTGATCAAAACCGACTCCGCGAGGACGAAGGAAATTATCGTATTGATTGACAGTTTTGAAACTTGACTCCCCTAAGATCGTTTCTCTTTACATCTGAATTGTAAACATTGATGGGTAGATGGAAGGAGAGTGAAATTTTTGCGCGAATTTTGCCTAATTGCAAAAGCCATCTAGCGCGGTCTTGGGGAGGCAGTGCCGTATGGCGGAAGTAATGCGATCGCACTTTTCCCCACACACTTCCAAAACCATCAACCACTGCATCAAGACCGTAAGTTCCTCGCTCAACCTTTAACCTCCCAACCTCTCAACCTCCCAACCTTGGCCTATTGGCCACGCGATCGCGTTCAACCTTCAACCTTAAACCTTCAACCAGCTAACCTTAAACCTTCAACCAGCTAACCTTCAACCAGTTAACCTTAAACCTTCAACCAGCTAACCTTCAACCTTCAACCTGCCAACCTCGAAACCTCCAAATGCTATGGCTAAACTAGAGCTACATAATATTAATAAAATCTACAAGACTAACAAGGGTAACGTCATCCCAGTTAAAGACATTAGCTTAGAGGTGGATGAAGGAGAATTTCTGACCCTACTTGGGCCATCGGGATGTGGTAAATCTACGATGCTGCGACTAATTGCTGGATTAGAGCAACCCACCCATGGCAAAGTAATTATCAATGGACGGGATGTTACTCATGTCAGACCAGGCGATCGCAATATCGCTATGGTTTTCCAAAGCTATGCTCTCTATCCTCATATGACCGTATATGACAATATGGCAGCTAGTCTGAAACTCCATAAAGTCCCTTCTGACCAAATTCAGAGCCTGGTGCAGGAAGTAGCTGGTAAATTGGGACTGGAAAATTTGATGGAGCGTAAGCCTAGTCAGCTATCTGGTGGTCAGCGGCAGCGGGTTGCTCTGGGCAGGGCATTGGTGCGCCAACCGGCTGTGTTTTTGTTGGACGAACCTCTGAGTAACTTGGATGCTTTGCTGCGAGAGCAAGTTAGGGCAGATTTGAAGCAGCTATTTGTTGCTCAAAAGGCACCGGTGGTTTATGTGACTCATGACCAAACGGAAGCGATGACCCTCTCAACTAAGATTGCGGTGTTATCTGAGGGTAAGCTGCAACAGCTAGATACACCCCAGGGCATTTACAACCAGCCAGCAAATCAGTTTGTGGCTAGTTTTGTGGGTTCTCCCCAAATGAATTTACTGACACTTCACTGTCAGGGGAATTATGCCCTCTTGGGTCAGGTCAAAATTTCTTTGCCAAATTTGCCTCAAGTTCCGCCACAGATTGTTCTAGGTATCCGTCCAGAAGATGTCGCCCTAGCTCAACCAGAGGATAAATATAGGATTGAGGGTCGAATCTACCTGGTGGAAAATCTAGGGATGCATAATTTAATTAGTGTTCGAGTTAAGGGGTCAGACTCTCTCAGCATCCGAGCCTTATTACCGAATAATTTAACTTGGGAAACAGAAGAGGTTACCCTGGCAATACCACCCGAGTCGATTCACTGGTTTGATAGTGAAACATGGGTTCGCGTAGCGTCTCTTTAGAGAATCGCGTAGCGGCTCTTTGAGAGCATTGCATTTTACCCTAACTTTACTGAGTATAGCAGAAACAATTAGCTTAAAATATTAAGAAATATGTAGAAAATCGAACCCTAGCAAGGAGAGGGCAGCGATCAGAGGAGAGTAATGTAAACAATGTTTATATTTTGACAGTTAAAACTAATTTTGATAAACTAAATAGGGTATAATTAATGATGATTGTAATCAAGTTACAGTGACATCAACTCGTAAATGCTATCTAGTCTAAAGCTAGATAGGGTTAAACGCGATCGCTAAACCGTAAGCTAAACCATAAACTTAGTTTCGACCAAACCCCATTATTAATTAATCATTCTTTAAATGGAGGGCAAAATGTCCCCAAAACCCCTGACTGTTATTGTCAAGATAAAGCCTGGAGAAGAGGCAGCTCTAAAATCAATTCTCGAAGCCATTGACTCGGATCCAGCAAATAATCCCTATGTTCGCTTTCCTGAGAGCCGTAACACCCACTTGGCGCGTTTTGCCATCCTCAATGATCCTGATAATGGACCGCGCTTGCTCTTTTCCAGCAATTATGATGGTGAATTAGATAGCTACCTAAATGAAATAATTCAGATATCACCAGGAATGGATAGCCTATGGGAAAAATGCCAAGGCTATACCGGCAAGCCACAATTCTCTGAGTTTATTAACCAACACTCCTATCAGCCCGAAGCCTTCTACATCGCCTTTCGTAATGAAACAGTCGAAAGCCTCAAGAACTACATCGCAATTCGGAAACATATTGAAAATTTCTTAAATCTCAAGGATGTAGCTAACTACCTAGATTGTTCAGGAGTCAAGCCATTTTTAGATAAAGTTGCCCAGGTTTCTCAAACTAATACTTGGTGGGAAGTTGTGGGATTGAATGGATTAAAGATCTTGAGAGGATTGGTAGATATGGTTCAATATCCCTTGAACCTAATTCGCGAAATCCTGTTGGTTATAATAAATTTTCTGGCTAGCATACTGGGCAAACCGGAAAATAGAAGTGAAATTGGACAATATACTAGTGTGAAAGCTGATCTCGCTCAAAGTCAGCTTCTGGCCAACGCAGAAGATCGTTTTGTTCAGAACTCAATGAATCACCTTGTAGACATTAAGCCTGAGCGAATGAAGCGTCTGAAGATAGTATTGTTTATAGTTAATTGGGCTGGACAATATCTATTTCCACCAGCATCCCTAGTTAATATCACTACAATTCATTTTGCCCGTTGGCTGATTATTGATGAAGGTAAACGTTTACTATTTTTAAGTAATTATGATGGCTCCTGGGATAATTATCTGAATGATTTTGTTGATCGAGCCAGCGACGGATTAAACTCCATTTGGAACAATACAATGACTTATCCAGAGGGAGGCGCTCAGGATATTGGGGCGTTCAAACAATATTTCCGAGATTACCAAACCCCATCCCTATTCTACTACAGTGCCTATCCTGAGCAAACTGTCCAAACTAGTTTGATAGACCAACAAATTAGCAAAATGATCGGGACAAATTTTGATCGAGCTGCGATTGAGGAATGGTTAAAACTGCTCTAACGGTTTGTTTATAATGCTTTGTTGATAGATGTACTGAATAGAAGAATTAATCGTCAGCTGGATGCAGCAATAACTCAGGGATAACTCTGTAACTCTAAACCCAGAAACGAGGGAAGTGACCATGTCAGAATTAACGCCAGAAGCACGGGAAGATATTCAGGGAATTATATTGAGTGGTTATGGGCATCTGCGCTATGCCTTATTTTTATTTGTTCAAATCAAGAACCCTAAACAAGCTCAGGCATGGTTAAAGACTATTATCCCGGAAATCACTACAGGTAAATTGTGGCCAAAACGACCAGATGGAACCACCGAAAAACCTGAATATACCTTGAATATTGCCTTTACCCACAAAGGATTGCAGGCTCTTAACCTACCACAGCACACTCTCGAAACATTTTCCAGGGAATTAATAGAAGGGATAGCTACTTCAAAACGTTCTCGTATATTAGGAGATACGGAAGAAAGCGCTCCAGATAAATGGGATGTCGGTGGCTCAAATAATGAAGAGATTCATATGCTGTTGATCCATAAAGGATTAGACCCCGAAAGCCTCGCCCAGCGGCGCAACCAATTGCTTCAAGATCAAGACGATAGTCTAGTGGTTGTGGCAGAAGAGCCTGGGTTTAGAGCTCCTAGTAATAAGGAGCATTTCGGTTTTAACGACAGTATTTCCCAGCCGATCATTGAGGGGAATCGAAACAACCAAAACCCTAATCAAGATGTGGTTAAGACTGGAGAGTTTATCCTGGGCTATCCAAATCAATACGATTTCTTGCCTGCTACCCCATCTGTGCCAGTAGACCAGGATAGTGATAACATCTTGCCCAGTTTTCCAGGTACAGAGCTGTCAGAGTTCAAAGATTTCGGACGTCATGGAACTTACCTGGTATACCGGAAGCTAGCCCAGGATGTAGCTGGCTTTTGGCAATATATTGCCCAACAAGGACATGATGGCGAGGGTTGTCCCCATGCTCCAACCATGAGCTTGCTTGCCGCTAAATTAGTAGGACGTTGGCCCAGTGGTACCCCCCTAGTGCTTGCCCCAGACCAGGATAACCCAGAGATTCAGGACAAGAATCAGTTCAAGTACTTACCAGAAGATAAGGAGGGTTATCGTTGCCCCATCGGTGCTCACATCCGTCGTAGCAACCCCAGAGATTCCTTTCTAGATGCCACCCCAGAGGATTCCTTTAAACTATCCAATCGGCATCGGATTATTCGACGGGGGGCTATTTACGGAGAACCTCTATTCCCCATCGATGATATCGAAAACGGTCAGTTGCCTGTGGATATTCAGGATGATGGCAAGCCCCGGGGACTGCATTTCTTCAGTATTAATGCTAATATTAGGCGTCAATTTGAGTTTCTTCAGGAAACTTGGTGTAACAATCCTCGATTTAACAGTTTATATGATAACAAAGACCCAATTATCGGGGATAATGACGGTTCTGGTCATATGACCATTCAGCGTTCACTGATTCGTAAACGAATTAATAACCTACCTCGATTTGTAACGGTCAAGGGGGGTGGATACTTTTTTATGCCAAGTATCACCGCAATGCAGTTTATGGTTAATTGTGGTTAAATTGTCCAATGCCAGACCTGTTCAAAACTACTATAGTGCATCTAAATAGTGCATCTAAACTATGATTCCATTTGCTCTAACCTTTGCAGCAGTTTTTTCTCTGGGAATTGGGTTGATCTCCGTGTTAACCGTAATGCCTCAGCTCGGTAAGCTAGGCAAGACTATCTCTGAGTTTTTTATCCAAGCCCCTGGGCTGGACGTGATCTTATCAGTGATAGTATGGATTCCTTGGGTGATCAGTGGACTACTTGTAGGCTGGATGGGGGTTTTGGCTGCCCTAGTGGGTCAAATACTAGCGCTACAGTTGTGGATTGTTGCTCATGAATTAGTCCATTCTGAGGCAGTAAAAGGACCGAGAATTGTTAGCTACCTCAATCAGCGGTTTGGCTGGTGGCGAAACCACTTGGCATTATGGGTGACAGCTGTCAGTGTGCCAGTGTTTTTTTTGATTCGCCTTGCTGAAATAGCCTTGTATCCATTCCTAATCTGGTTACTCGGCTTCCCAAGTTACAAGCACAGTGAATGGGTCAATGTCAGTCGCCAGAAGTTTGAAGGCTTAGTTGGTCATGATCTAATTTGGTGCCTTTACTGTGACTGGATGACTGGGGTGTATTCCCTTGGTGCTGAAATGTTGAGGAATGTCGAATCTTTCTGGTGTCCGATCCGCTTTTACAATGACAAAAAGTGCGAGAACTGTCGGCTCGATTTCCCAGATATCGATGGCGGTTGGGTTGCCAAAGACGGCACCATGGGAGACGTTGTACAAACAATAGAAGACAATATGCCTAGCGATCGCCAATGGACATGGTTTGGTCACCCAGATCGAGGGAATAGGGAGTAGGGAGTAGGGAGTAGGGAGTAGGGAGTAGGGAGTAGGGAGTAGGCAAGAGGCAATAGGCAATAGGCAAGAGGGAAAAGGGAGCTTCGGAGCAGCGATGCAGTGAGGTCTTGGGGATTTCCATGCCAGTTGCTCTCCAAACTCTCCAAACTCCCCACACTCCCCACACTCCCCACACTTCCCACACTTCCCACACTTCCCACACTCCCCACACCTCCCGACTCCCAACTCCCGACTCCCTACTTCGGCAAGACATCTAGGGGAAAAATCGAGAAAAATTCTTCTGTTGTCGGTTCTTTATGGGGGACATTATTCAGTCGGTTTCGTAGCCGAGAAATTAACTCGTAAACCTGTTTGCGAGGACGGTTAATTCCCCCTAAAGGTCTATGCTCTGGTAGAGAATGCCATGGTGTATAGGACAAATTCTCACAAAATTTTATTTGCTCAGGGGATTCAAAGGTCTGAGCAGGAATCTTGAGAGTAGCTACTTTTTGATAGGGTGATTTCCAATCGATGGTGGGGTCTTCAATTGGCATCTTATCAGCATCGGTCTGAAACTGAATTAAGAAATCAAAGCAAGCTTCTTTATTGTTGAGATGTTCTCGGATTGCGTCGCGAAGATAGTTTTCTGTTTTAGGAATCGACTTAGAACTAGTTGAGATATTATCAGGAGAAGGCTTCAGGGAAAATTTAATCGCTCCTGACCCATATTTGTATGGAGTTGTACTCCAATATTGAGATTCTAATGGACTGCGAATCTTAGACAACCGAATCCCTAGTCCGATCTGGATCTCACGCCAGCGCCATTTAAATGGATTAAGTCCATTTATGAAAAACTTTATGGGATTCCGGCTTCCGGAACGTTCAATTTCTGCAAAAAACTCAATGTAGTCTTTGGGATTGCGAACTACGAAAAGCGGGTGGTCTATTAGCAAAAAGTCTTGGGTTTCTTCATATTTTTCATCCTCCAAGACTTTTTACCCTGGTACACCCATCAGTTTAACCGCCATACCATGGGCATCACCTTTGGTATCCTTCTGCTCACTGAAATTTGAGAAGCGAATACAAGCGGGGAAACGCTTTCCTGGTTCTTTAAAAATACCTACTCTAATCTTGTCATCGTTAGGGAGGTTAGGGTCAATGATAAATTCTCCTCTAACACAACCATGAGCTTTGGGATGTTCTCCCCGTTTTACAGGAGGATGTTTGTCAATAAGTCGTTCACTGATTTGAGCAATTTCACGAGTAGCTTCTTCTTCATCCGGCGGTACGTTTTC
>NZ_JAAHHU010001670.1:0-1084 GCF_010672095.1 Moorena sp. SIO3I6
TATTAATTGTTGCTGTGCCTTTTGTAGGTAAGACTCCTGTATTAGCTGGTTTACAGGAAGCTGGGGAAGTGATTGTCCAAAACATCATGCGCCCCAAAGTGCAGTTGAAATTAGTGGCTAAGAAGAAGATAGTAGAAGTTGATACTGAAGGTAAAGAAAATATTACTTGGCAAGCCCTAGAGAACAAAGCCATTGTCAAACCAGGAGATACCCTTCGTTACACTGTCAAAGGTGAAAATTCTGGGGAAGTGGAAGCTGACAATCTGATGGTTACCCAACCCATTCCCAGCGCTACCATGTATATCCTTGATTCCGCTAGCAACAGCAATGGAGCAACGATAACTTACAGCATTGATAATGGAGAGACTTTTATAGACAAACCTACTATTGAAGTCACCCTTGAAGATGGCACAGTAGAAACTAGACCTGCTCCTGCTGCAGCCTACACTCACGTTCGCTTTGAGTTTCCAGAAGCCCTCGATCCTAAAGCAGTTTTAGAAGCATCTTATGATGTCACTGTTCGCTAGTAATTAACAATTAGCGATTAGTGATTAGTCATTAGCAATTAGTCATTTGTAAATACAAATAAACTATTATTAATTACAAGTGACTTATAAAGTAAGACTCATAAATTATGACTGTAAGCATTCAGCTGTCAGTCGTCAGCCCTCAGCCATTCCCGTAGCGTGACGCATAAGCTGTTCGCGTAGCGTGGCCAAAGGCCTTTAGCACCTCAAGTAGCGTGCGCGTAGCGCTATAGCTGAATCCTTACTTATGACTAATGACTAATCACTTAAGATGATACTTATGTTATTTATTTTTATAACGTAAGTACAGGGACTTAAATAATTTATTGAATAGCCAATATTACTCATTCTGTCCGTTGTAACAGTTTTTATAGGGCTAAAAAAAATTCTGTATTAATACTTATATTTTAATGAATAATAAGTATTGATTATTAGAGGAATTAGAGATTTTAGAAAAAAGCGTCTTACAGCATTGTTATTGTAGCTATTTCGCTTCATAATAGGTCAGACTAATATAGTCTAAAACCTACTTACTATAGCCTAATAAGTCTTGAGAA
>NZ_JAAHHU010001671.1:0-1084 GCF_010672095.1 Moorena sp. SIO3I6
TTAAGTTTGCAATATCAGGTAACGGTCTGTGTATTCTCAGCTTAATCAAACCAATTTTAGGAACTTGAACAAACAACCATTTTCCGTTAACAGTACAGAACTTTAACCAATAATTATCAGCATTTGGAAAGTTTAACGTCCGATATCTGGCAACATTTTTAAATCGAGGCTTGCCACTGCGTTTACCATTTTTGTCACCTGCTATAAACCTGTTAAAAGCGTTTTTTACTCTTGTACAGACATCTTGCAAAACAGTTGAATAAACCTCCGTAAAGTCTATCAACTCTCCAGACCATCCAATCTTAACCAAGTCTTTCTTGATCACTGGAAGTTGCTTTTTATGGCTGTAGAAATTGGGCGGATCTTTAAGCTCCGGAAGGTAACAGATTAATGGACAGGCATTGACCGGACATCTATTTTTATCCCACCAATCAAAACGCTCACCCAACATCCGGTTATACCAATATCGACCAACTCGCAGCCACTCGTTCAGTGTGAGTGTTTGTTGAGTCTCTGGATATAGTCGATATTGATACGTGTATTTCATTGGTGTTAACTTTTAAGCTACACTGATTATAGCAGACAACAGCAGGATTGTTATGAAGAATGACTTTTTATCCAAGGGTCGGTCTGTCTCTGACCTTAAAGCTCATCTCGTCTTGACGACCAAGTATCGTCGCAAAGTCTTTACTGGTGAGATGATTAGCCGTTTACATGAAATTTTTGAAAACTTACTTCAACAACAAGAATGATCGCTTGTTAGCCTTGATGGGGAAAAAGACCATGTTCACCTGCTTCTCCAGTATCACCCTGACATTCACCTGAGTAAACTGGTTAACTCATTGAAGAGTGTCTCAAGCCGAAAAATAAGAGTAGAATTTGGTGAACAACTAGCCAGAATCTACTACAACAAACCTGCACAAGTGGAATAGTTCTTACTTTATTGCTAGTTGTGGTGGCGTTACTATTTCTACTCTTAAAAAGTACATTGAAAACCAAGACACTCCTGAGATGAGCAACAAAGACCCTGCACAAAATTCATCCCGGAGATGAAACCTTAGAATAAGGCAGCCTTAATCATAAA
>NZ_JAAHHU010001672.1:0-1083 GCF_010672095.1 Moorena sp. SIO3I6
CTGCTGTTGCCATTAGTCCCGATGGAAAACATTTGGTTAGTGCCAGTGGCGGGTCAGATCGTTCTATCAAGATTTGGGATTTGTCCACCCTAGAATTGCGGAAAACCATCTCAAAACAACCCAGATTTCTGATATTGCCATTAGTGAAGATAGCAAGATACTAGTTGCTAGTGTTGATAAAACCGTCAAGTTGTGGGATATTAACAGTGGCGAAGAATTAGCTATCCTCGAAAGTCACTCCGCACCAGTTCTTACCATTGCGATTAGTGCCGATAGCAAAACTATCGCTAGTGCTGGCAGTGATAAAACTATTAAGCTATGGGATGTAGACAGTAGACAATTGCTGCGCACTCTCTCTGGAAATGATGGCTGGGTTTGGTCAGTTGCGATTAGTCCAGATGGAAACACTCTAGTTAGTGGTGGGGAGGATGGTACGATTAGAATTTGGTCGTTAGTCCTGAATCCGATTAGTTTTGAACAGGAAATCAAGAATCGGGAATCGGGAATCGGGAATCGGGAATCGGGGGAAGTCTTACTTGTAGGGTGGGCAAAAACAGTTTGGTTCCAATGAGTATTAATGATTAGATGGCTTTGCCCACCTTACTTGAATTGGTATTTGTCTTACTTGTAGTATTTGTCTTACTTGTAGGGTGGGCAAAAATAGTTTGGTTCCAATGAGTATTAATTAAATGATGGCTTTGCCCACCCTACGTTAATTGGTATTTGTCTTACTTGTAGGGTGGGCAAAAATAGTTTGGTTCAAATGAGTATTAATAAAATGATGGCTTTGCCCACCCTACGTTAATTGGTATTTGTCTTACTTGTAGGGTGGGCAAAAACAGTTTGGTTCAAATGAGTATTAATAAAATGATGGCTTTGCCCACCCTACGTTAATTGGTATTTTTTTTCACTTGAGTCGAACAGACCAAGATTTGATCACCTAGGTAATCAGTCGATTGCGACAGTGCAATAGTTCTTATTTCCCAAAGTTGGATTTACCAACTTGATAGGTCATCAATCTCATTTTTGGAATATCGGTAGTCAGTATCAAAGTAAGATCATCCACTGACCGAATTGATGGTA
>NZ_JAAHHU010001673.1:0-1083 GCF_010672095.1 Moorena sp. SIO3I6
ATGGGAAACATTTTTATAGGGTACGAGGTACATTAAATTTTATTACCCCTACTCCCTACTCCCTCCTCCCTCCTCCCTACTCCCTACTCCCTACTCCCTACTCCCTACTCCCTACTCCCGATTCCCGATTCCCGATTCCCGATTCCCGATTCCCCCCAGAAATAAAATGAAATTACCCAATTTTTTAATTATAGGTGTGCAGAAGGCAGGAACAACTTCTATTTATAACTACTTAACGCAACACCCTCAAGTTTATATGAGTCCGGTTAAGGAAACCAATTTTTTGGAGAAAGATTGGGAAACCTTACCTCCAGACCTAATAACTCCTAACAAAAATAGAATTGATACCTTTGAAAAATATTGTAAACTTTTCCAAGACGTGAAGGATGAAATAGCGATTGGTGAAGCATCCCCTAACTATTTGTTTCATTATCAATCATCGTCTGAGCTAATATTGCGTTATTTGCCCGATGTTAAACTGATTGCTATTCTCCGAAATCCCATAGACCGAGCTTATTCGGATTATTTAATGCACGTTCGGGAAGCGACGGATGTAGCGGGTAAGCTTCAACCTTTATCGGAACAGCTTAAGTTTCGCTCTAAGGGGTCGTTTACTATAAAAAAAGGACTCTACACTGCTCAATTGACGCATTTTTTTGAAAAGTTTAATCGAGATAAAATCAAAGTTTATCTCTACGATGATTTATGTAAAAATCCTGTGGCTTTGCTCCAGGATATGTATCGATTCATTGGAGTAGATGAAACGTTTATCCCGGATGTATCCAAAAAAGCTCAAGTGGCTCAAGTTCCTAAAGTAAAATTGGTTAATGATCTGTTGCGGAAACAAAATCCCTTCAGAACTATGGTGGCTTCTGGACTAAAGTACATTCTACCAGTGGAGGTGAGGCAAACTGTTCGTTCAGCGCTAATCAAAATAAACTCAACTGATAAGAGACAAGCTGCTCTTTCTAAAGAGGAACGGCAACAGTTGCTGGAATTTTATCGTGATGATATCCTCAAACTCCAAGATTTGATTCAACGAGACCTTTCGGTTTGGTTAACTGTTTGAGTGTAAGTAGTCAG
>NZ_JAAHHU010001674.1:0-1081 GCF_010672095.1 Moorena sp. SIO3I6
TAACGAATTGGGCTGTAGCCGTGGGTAAACTCTTGGGAGTGGTGACATTTTATAGCTTTATGGTGCTACCCTTACTTGCCTATGAAGCGATCGCATTTAGTGCTACAGACCCCCCGGTTCAACCTGTCCTACCGTTACTCGCCCACGTCGGATTAATTTTACTGGCAGCATCGGTACTTTCTCTGGGCATGTTTATTTCTTCCCTAACTGATAGCTCAATTTTGTCAGCAATCCTCACCTTTGCTCTGGTTTTGGGACTTTGGGTTATTGATTTGATTGCTAAAAATGTTAGTGGACCCCTTGGAGAAGCCTTAGGTCATTTATCGTTGTTGGAAAATTATAAAAATCTGATTCAGGGTGTTTTGGATACTAGTAGTATAATTCTGTTTTTGAGTTACATCTTTATCGGTATTTTTCTAACTGCTCAGTCTATTGATGCGTTAAGATTTCAGCGTTCTTAGGTTAGCGGTCAGCCGTGAGCTAAAAGCTCACGCTACTTGAGGTGCTGCGCGAACAGTAGCGTGCCCATAGCCGATAAGCACCTCAAGTAACCTGGCCACAGGCCAATGGCTAATGGCTGATAGCTGATAACTGATAGCTGAACGCGCACGCACCTCAAGTAGCGCTTAAGCTAAATGCTTTCCTCAAAACCTGCTAATTTCTTACAGCAATTTCTGACATCGAACTGAGGTCAGTCATGGTCAGTTAAACAACACCAGAAAAAACTGAGACAAAAACTGAGACATTTTGCTCTTGTCTTCCCAGTAGTCTGAAATTATAGAAACTTCAGGGATAGGCAACTATTGACCTAACACTCCTGACTGGTTATATCCTGTCCGGTGCTGGGTGATAGTCTTCTTTAGCCCAAATCTGGACAGTTTTATATTTTAGATACAGACAGATTAGATACAGACATATACAGAAATTCTGTGTATAAGAAAACTGCTGTTTTCTGTCTCACTATGCCCAAAGGAGTAGATTATGAGCTTTCACACTGGAGAGATTGCTGTTCAAACTCGGTCTGGGGTAAGGGAAGAAGCTGAGAAACTCAGCTCGATGATTACTCCCGTTATTAAACCCG
>NZ_JAAHHU010001675.1:0-1081 GCF_010672095.1 Moorena sp. SIO3I6
AGGAATTAGAGGATTATTAAAAGAGTCTTGTCGCTATGATCGACCATTATATTTTGTTTGAAGTTTGGGTGAGTGATAGTTATCATTGCGAAGCAAGTATAAAGGCGTTAAGAGGTGTTTTTAAAACCGAGAAAAATTTAATTTTCGAATCTGAATTTGATGGTGACTATCTCAATTATATAATTGCTTATTGGAAGTATAATGTTGCCAACTTTCGCTATGATTAAGGAATTTTACGACTACCCTATCGAGAGGTTTTATATGAATCCCCTAAACAACGGGCTCCTCAATGGTTAAAGACTTGACAAAAGCTCATTGATGCTGGACACAACCCTGAAAAGTTGATAAAATGCATGGAGGAGACAATCCACAAAGTTTAGCAATTTTACAACGATAAGAGAAGGTCAGGAAAGCGGGGGTTGATAAACGGGAAGTAGAGCATCACTATATGATTGGTAAGAGGGATGTGGAAGATCTCAGCAATTTTATGATTATCTATCACTGTGTGTTTTCTGGTTTAATTGCCGATGAATATTTTCTGATTGAGCATAATTTATTTCCAGCCTTACCCCAGTTGATCCCTAATTTACTCTCAAAGAAATTCCGGGTGCATCTCATATTTGAAAATGTGGCGTAGGGTGCGTTAGGGAAGGGTTACCCTTGATTTTCCCCCTCTTGACATCGGTTGAGAGAGCCCGACCCGTAACCCACCACCGGGTCAAACAGCATGCATTGAGATGCACCCGAAATTCCTGAGGGATAAGCAAGACAAGACTTAATTCAAACAATTGTTAGCTATGATCAGGATATCACCCAATTTTTTGTTGGAAGTCGCCCTACCTTAGCTCCTGAATTTCTTCTAGACTTAGCTATAAACTTAAAAGAGTTCACCCATAAAACCTGGGTTGAAAACCAATTAAGTTATTCTCTCGAAATCTGGTTAAAACTTAGAGGGTTGCCAGTCTCCAGTCAACTAAATTCTTTGGTTGATACAGTAAAAGCTAATATCACTGATAACGATCATAGCTATGCTAGTAAATTAAATCGTCTTCTCAGAGTTATTGATAAAAACACTTAAACA
>NZ_JAAHHU010001676.1:0-1078 GCF_010672095.1 Moorena sp. SIO3I6
GAAGAACGCCTGAACTTGGCAAGTAATACAGCCTTGCGAAAACGATATCAGCGTATGAGGAAAGTTTTGAGAGACTATTTTTTTGATATCGACAACTCTATGCTCGAAGACTATGGCTTATCCTGAAGTAAGCATATGCGCTACGCGCACGCTACTTGAGGTGCCGTCAGCTGTCAGCCGTCAGCCGTTAGCCGTCAGCTTATTTTATTCAAAAGCACCTCAAGTAGCACCATCTGTAGCCCATAAGCTGATAGCTGATACGCGACACGCTGATAGCTAAATGTAATGGTGATTATTAAAAATTTCCAGTGAAACAAGCAAATTGATTACGTAGCGTTTCACTGGTCTTAGGTGATTTCTGGGAAACAAAGATTTCTAAATACTCTTCTAACTTAGCGATTTGGTTTTTATAGGTATCAATATCATTGTCACTCAGCCAGCTAAAGTTTTTGGCTATAACTAGATCAGCTTTATCTATCAACAGGGTAAGGATTTCGTCAGCTTCAGCTAGTTCGAGGATCTCAGCCATACGGTTGCTGTCTGACACAGACAAAGTTGGACGGGCTGCCAGTTGGCAATACTCCAGCAATAGTTCCAATCGGCGTAGATTTGATTGGGTTGGGCTTTCTGTTGATATCGTGTACATAGAAAATCTGTTCATGTCACACCACTTGTTACTTTGATTGGGCTTCAGTCTTGATTTGGCTTCACTACATTAGTGAGATTTTTGCTGTAATTAGGACACGAATCGAAAGGATTTCACAAAATCTTTATATCTAAGAGGTTTTTTGTAAAGCAACCATGAAGGTTGAAGAGGTTGAAGGTTGATCAGGTTGAAGGTTGATCAGGTTGAATGTTGATCAGGTTGAAGGTTGATCAGGTTGAAGGTTGAATGTTGATCAGGTTGAAGGTTGAAGGTTGATCAGGTTGAAGGTTGAACGCGATTGCGTGGCCATTCGCGTAGCGTGGCCAAAGGCCAAGGCCAAGGTTTAAGAGGTTGAACGCGATTGCGTGGCCTTTTGGCCAAGGTTTAATAACCAGTTAACCTGTAACCAGTTAACCTGTTCCCTGTTCCCTG
>NZ_JAAHHU010001677.1:0-1078 GCF_010672095.1 Moorena sp. SIO3I6
TGCTTAGTGCTATAATAGAGATTTATATCATTTCAGGGTAATTACCCTTAATAAAAATCTCCCCCATCTCCCCATCTCCCCATCTCCCCACACCGCTCCGCGCCCACTCCCCTTAATTATGGGTATTCAAATGGATTTGATATTACTGGGTAAATCCTGAATTGATCAACCTGTGACACTGGTAAGCGATCGCGTTTCAGTGGATACCTTCTTCTGGCTGTCAACCGGGGGCTGATTAGGTGGTGACTCGTTCTCAGCCTTCAAACCCAGAGTAAAGGATTTATCAACATAGATACCTTTGGAGTCCGTGCGACGGACAATCACGGTATGGCTGGTATCTGTTTTGAAATCCATCAAGGTTTGCTCGGTAAGGGCTAGTTTATTCTCCGTCAACATAAACCGCCCGCCAGCATTATCAATTAATGAGTAAGTATACCGTTCTCCTGTTTTTGGGTTAGTCGGGGATAGGATACCAACTACAGTTCCTGGTTTCATCTGCTCAGGGATAGGTTGATCAGCGTGGTCAGGCTTTTGGGCTGTTTGGCGGACATTTTCCTGACTTGTGCTGGTAGCTTGGTGATGCTTAAGGTCAGCTAAGGTAGCGTTTTGAGCAAGGCGATACAGGTCAGTAAAGAAGTTATTGAGAGGTTGAATCCGACCCTGAGCTGCTTCAACTTCAACTATATTACTATTGGTCAATTTTTGAATAACGGAGGATATAGAAGGGTGCTTAACACTGTAGAGACCTTCGGCAGAAGATTCCAAATATTCCAACACAGCTGATAAAGATAGATTAGTTTCACCCCTTGATCGTGGTGATTGTTTAAATTTAATCTGATCTAAGGGCAAGAACAAAGTAGAGGATTTAGCCAAGTTTAGCTTAGCTGTATTTTCCTTACTATCCTCAAATTGTATCGGTAAACTATTAGGGCTTATTGCCACTGGTCTGGTGAACAGAAGTAGACCATACTTCCCTAAGCTTAAGTCTTGATTGTTTTGGTCTACAGTTTCCTCTATAGCAACCGTTTTAGAAACTGTTTCAGGGGTTGAAGATTCCTCTATCTCGCTCTCACTGATG
>NZ_JAAHHU010001678.1:0-1077 GCF_010672095.1 Moorena sp. SIO3I6
ACCTGTGTATGTTCAAGGGTTTATCAAGCACTTTGGGGATGCACTAGGCTTAAATGGAGACGAGTTTGCCAAGGCTTTTCCCACTGGGGTAACTGTAAAAAGGTCAAAACTTTCCTGGGGTAACAGTAGGGTTCCTCAACTGCGACCGTTTCATCTTTATTTGTTCTACATTTGCTTGGTTATTGGTTCAGTGAGTGGCTTATCTGTCCTAATCAACCCTTATAAGCCACAAATAACTGATAAGGAACCAAACTCGTCTCCAGCTCAATCGTTACCGACACCCGGTAATTTAGATCAAACTAACTCCCAAGCGCAGTTAGCCTTAACCAAGATACCGTCGGGTCCAAATAAGCCAGTTCAGGTGGATATCACTCTCAAAGGTAGATCTTGGCTTCTGATCGTGGCAGATGGCAAGAAAAAATATGAAGGCATCCTAGAAGAAGGAGCGCACCAGACTTGGGTTGCTAACGAAAAACTATTTGTTAAAGCTGGCGATGCTGGGAATGTAATCGTTGAGTTCAATAACCAACAGGCAAAGCAGATGGGGGCTCCTGGTGCAGTACAAGCATTAACTTTTGCTGCTAAACCTAGACCCTCTCTTCAGTAGTCAAGCTTTCTATGGGAAAAGCATTAAATTCATCAATCTTAAACATTAAAAAAGCCGATAATTGGGGGCAACAACCTATAAATATTACTAAAAAAATAACAACTTACTTATAGCATTTAAAATTCAAAATAGATGCATTAAAACCAATGCTGATTTACCATAAAACGCTCACAAGTGTAGGCTCTCTTTCCTAATGTCACCTGTTACCTTGGTTAATCAATTAAATTTGAAGATATCAAATTCAAATGCTATAGCAACGACTTAACTTATATAAAGTCCAGTTAATCCCTTGTATAGAATAGAATTGTTTAGGATTGTGAGTTTAGGATTGTTAACTAATAATTAGGGCTTGCTGCACAAACCGGAAACCAAAGGCCATCAAGGCTTTGAGCCGCCTTGAGAGTTGCTAAAGTTCAAGGAAATCTGATAAAATCCTTTAAAACCCTTGCACCGCCATCAGGGAAAATGTA
>NZ_JAAHHU010001679.1:0-1077 GCF_010672095.1 Moorena sp. SIO3I6
CTCAACTGATCAGCTTACCGGAAAACTTTTCTTTTCTTGGTACAGAGGAAGACAAAATTACCCATGCTGATGCGATCGCAGAGCGAAGTGAACAATTCCTCAAAACTATGGCGCAACGGTTCCAAGTCACTATCCTTGGTGGTGGCTTTCCGGTACCAGTGGGTAGTAGTAAAGTCTACAATACTGCCCTACTCATCGGTTCGAGTGGCAATGAACTAGCTCGCTATCATAAGGCTCATCTATTTGATGTTAACCTCCCTGATGGGAATACCTATCGAGAATCAGAGACAGTTAAGGCTGGAACTGAACTACCCAAGGTCTACCCGTCCCCAGAATTCGGCAATTTGGGACTCTCTGTCTGTTATGATGTTCGATTCTCGGAACTCTACCGACACTTATCCCAGAATGGAGCGGATGTATTGTTTGTGCCTGCTGCCTTCACCGCTTACACTGGCAAAGACCATTGGCAGGTTCTGCTCCAAGCTAGAGCCATAGAAAACACCTGCTATGTGATTGCCCCAGCCCAAACTGGTCGTCACTATGCCATGCGCTACACCCATGGTCATGCAATGATAGTGGACCCTTGGGGGGTAATCTTGGCAGATGCTGGAGACACACCAGGAGTTGCGATCGCAGAAATTGACCCAGACCGCCTCCAACAAGTCCGCCAACAGATGCCTTGTCTAGAACACAGAGTCTTTGTTTGATTAGTTCTTAGTTTTTAGTCTTAATTAACCTGAGTTCTGGATTAAGTTGATAATGTCGAACTCAGGTCATAACTAAAAACTAACTACTAATGACTAGCAACAGCCACAGCAGATTCAGACCAACGCCCTACGGCTTTGCCGATTACCGCCCATTCTTTCACCAACTCGTCAAACCGCTCCGGTGTCAAAGATTGTGGTCCATCAGACAGGGCTTTAGCGGGGTTGGGGTGAACTTCGATCATCAACGAGTCAGTTCCAGCTGCGATCGCAGCTTTTGCCATAGCTGGAACATAATCAGACTTCCCTGTGCCGTGACTGGGGTCAATCATAATCGGCAAGTGAGTTAGGGTGCGCAAGACTGGCACTATTG
>NZ_JAAHHU010000168.1:0-11424 GCF_010672095.1 Moorena sp. SIO3I6
CCCTGCCTCCTGAGGTCATGCGTCGATGAACTTGTCTCAGAAAGTCTGTGTCAACGTACCCTTCAATGAGTTCAAGCTTATTCAAGATCACGTCGTCGAATACCTGACGATTTAGGGTGAGCAGACCATGAATAAAGTTTGGACCCATATGGGCTTTTCCTCCTCGCCACTGGACAGCTTTTGGTAAAATACCTGCCATCCCACGGCGCAACACCATCCGACTCCATCCCTGGTAGAGTTTCTGCTCGGAAGGCAGTGCTAGACAGAATTCAAGTAGCCGCTTATCCATAAAGGGATGACGAGCTTCGAGGGAAAATGCAGCATTGTAGCGGTCGAGCTGCTCTAGAATGAGGGGAAATATACCTTGGCTTAGATTACGCCAGTGGTCTTCTCTGACTGTAAGTGATGGTTGATCTAATTTGCCCAGTGCGTGGATACGCTGATCAATACCAATGCGCTCAGCAAAGTTGCGGTTAACTAAAGGTGCAACAGGAGTAGCTGACTGGTTTTGTCTGCGCCACTTTCGCCAAAGTTGCTTGATTGCTTCCGGAACTAACGCCTTGAGTCCATGATTGAGCAACAGGTGCTTACGGGAGATGCCAAAACGCTTGTGAATCTGATGTACAGCTTTAGCAAAGGCAATCCACCGTAACTGCTTGGCGAGGGTTTTTAGGTGTAGGATACTGTAGTGTTTAATCAGGGCTTGGGGTGAGTTACCAAAATTTTCGGAAAATGCCTCAGCTTCCTGGACAAAAGCTTCCCATTGTCCTTGATGGGCTAGTTCTGTCAATCTAGACACACCATGAAACACGACATTATCGCCATCGAGACCATCTAAAACAATTCGCATCCCTGCTTGCTTAGCAGCTTGATTCAGTCGCCAAGGATAATGATGACTTGGACCAAGTAAGGCTTCGTCTTCATACTGCCAAATCTCGTCAACGTCTGACAGCGGACCAAACTGATCAGCATGAACATAGTGGGGAATTAGTCCACCCTGTTCTAAAACAGCATTGATGAAGGGACGTTCATCACATTCAGTGACTTTGTCAAAAATGTTGGAGAAGCTGTGGAGTTGAGCATCTCCTGCTTCAGCTAGTAGTTTCCTGGCTACACAAGTGATTGAGGAAGAATCTAATCCACCGCTCAAGTGAGAACCAATGGGAAAAGCACTACGGAGACGACAACGAACTGCTTCGGTAAAGATGTCACGAAATGCTTCAGCATAGGCTTCGTCAGAGTCTAAGATTAGCTCACGATTGGGGTCTAGAGACCAGTAACAGTTTAGCTCTATCCCTGACTGACTAACGACCATGGTGTGAGCAGGAGGAAGCCGCAGAATGTTGTCATAGGTGGTGATAACTTTGTCTTCCATCATCAGGGCGACATAGTCAGCCATCCTAACTTCGTTAAGACGCTTTGGTACGAAGGGTAAACAGAAGAGTGCTTTGATTTCGGAGGCAAAAATAAACCCTTGACCGGATTTGTGATAGTAATAGAAAGGCTTAACCCCAACATGGTCTCTAGCACAGAAGAGGATCTGCTTGTGCTTATCCCAGATAGCGAAGGCAAAGTCACCTAATAGTTTCTCTGGACACTGCTCTCCCCATTTTTCATAAGCGGCTAAGATCAGTTGGCTATCGGTAATTTTTTCTGCTGGACGGTCGTTCAACTCTAGAGCAACAATCAGTTCCTCTCGATTATCAATCCGAGCATCAGCAGTAATAACTAGATTTCTGGAGTGATTAACTAGAGGTAACTTTTCCAGCAGCGATTCAGGAGTAGTCCAAAGCATCCGATGACCGAGACCAACAGACCCCTGGCACCAGATATCTGCTCCGTCTGGTCCCCGGTGGGCAAGGATATCTAACATTTGCCCAATATTTTCCCGGTCTATTGGTTCTTGGTCGAGGTAGTAAATCCCCACAATGCCACTCATAGTTTGCCTCCTTTAAACGATGGTAGTGGAGTAAACCGTGAAAGGTCTTTGAGATAGCCGATCACAACTTGTCCTTGGTTTTCCACCCATGCATGAGCTTCTAATTTTCCTCCCTCCCCTTTGGCAACTCCAATTCTGAGTTGAGGGGAGTAACCACAGCGACTCATCAGTACTTGTGTGGTTAATGCTCTAGCTAAACACTTAACACCACCTGGCATGTAGCGACTGCTGAGATTAACAGCTCCGACAATTTTGCTTAGGTTAGTTTGGTTTACGCCTTGAGCTTGAGGTGATGGCTGACTGATTTTTGTTAGCAGTCGCCGCAATCTGTGAAATGGTAGTAACCATAGCCCTAGTCTGATTAATCCTAGTAAGATGAACGTGTTAATCACAAGTTGACGTTCTCTACTAGTAAGGCGCAAGAACTTACGCAACTGCTTCATCTTTTACCTCAATTAGCCCAACTGCTGCGAATTCTTGGAGTAATGCCAACAGATCGCGATCGCATTTTTCTGGCTCAACCTCATATTCTGCTAGCAGTGCATTCCGAATTTCGTCTAAAGTTTTCGGTTCCTGGATCAGATTCCAGATGCTAGCACCTACTGTATTCAAGCCATAATACACTCCGGACTTCATGTCGAGGATGATTGCCTCTCCTCCGAGATCAGAAGATAGTTGCTCTTGAGTTGCTACTACAATTGAAGACTTTGAGATAGTACAATCCAAACTCATGATTTTTTATTCTCCAAGTAATTATTGCTGTTATATAAAACTAGTGAGGGAATTATCTGATATTGTAATTAATGGATTGAGAGTAATTCCCCAGATTCCTATAGTTGATTAGCCATGACCCTTGCTGAAATTAGTCAAGTCATGGTATATTAGATACATAACTTGATTAGTTTGAGGAGTTAGTAGTGAGCTAGTTTCTCTAGTATTGCTTGCTCTCTTTTTGGTCGATAAGCCCGTTTATAAACGAGTTGTGAAAATTCATAACCCCAAATTCCTTGGTATTGCGGTCAGAATGACCGCGTGAGAGTTTGCCACCTATTTATAGTTGCTATAAGCAAATAGGCATTTAAATTTAAGCTCGATTCACTTGTGCAAAATCCGGCCTACTATCTCCCCATTTCTGCATCTCAATATCAGCCTATATTCACAATTTAAATGTCTAAATATTGTGTGAATAGTTTGTGAATATTGGTATTTATCAGATTGAATTACAGCATTTATACTGTTATGAATAAATCAGAATTGATAGGGACTAATACTAGTTAAAATTTTAGGTTTTTGATTTAATTTAACTGTAGCCTAATTCATGGGATAGTTAAACTAATTGT
Organism: Moorena sp. SIO3I6; assembly: GCF_010672095.1. Taxonomy (NCBI): domain Bacteria; kingdom Bacillati; phylum Cyanobacteriota; class Cyanophyceae; order Coleofasciculales; family Coleofasciculaceae; genus Moorena; species Moorena sp. SIO3I6. The sequence goes on from NZ_JAAHHU010000168.1 coordinate 3,280, forward strand.
CGGAGATTTTAATAAAACTTTAATTCTTTATTGAATTAATAAAAAAAGATATCAAAATCTATCAATTATACCCTTGATGATGTAAATAGTAAAACTCTTTGTCTTGATTCAATAGCGAGTGGGGGAAACCACGGCAATAGCGAGTGGGGGAAACCACGGCAATAGCGAGTGGGGGGAACCCTCAAGACCGCGCTGCATCGCTTATGGGATAAAAGTAAATTTCCTAGGTTGGAGGTGGAGTTAAAGAGCGATCGCATTTTAATCCGATAGACAATCCCCCACACATTTGGAGCAACCTGTTGTAACATTGGTTCAGAGCCACCGAAATCAGCTGATGATCAATGCATAATTAACTCTAATTAACTCTTTGTTGTCATTACTTTAATTTTTCCTTGCCTTCAATTTAATGTTCTCTCCCTTCCAAGTAAATTCCGGACAGTTTTTCAGAAAAACTTTTGCTGCCATATCAGGTCAGGATAAGGTCAGTGAAGCTAACAGCCTATGGGCTACGCGCACGCTACGCCAACAGCTCAGGGTGTTTTTATTTGGGTTGTAAACACACGAATTGCTGAAAAAGCCATGCATACAAGAGGCAAAAGGCAAGAGGGGCAAGAGATACAGAGTGTTATTGAACAAGAAAAAAAGACCATACACGTTTACATCTGATTTGGAAATGCTATAACAGCCGTTAGCTTTGAGCTAGTGTTCTGGTAGCTGCAGTCGTAAATCAAAATCGCAAGTAGGAGCGCACGGTGTGCGCCCCTATGAGATAAGCAGGTTTGCTGACGAGTTTTGCGTCAGTCTTGACCTAGTGATACCGGAATATAAGGGGAATACCACCGCAATACCATTGAAAGGTCAGAGCATCAATCCAATCGACTGTCTCCAAACCTCTCCAACAGTTCCTGACGAGACAAGTTAAGCAGCACCTGAGTACGCTCTGTGATCGGCAACTGCATTAAAGGCTCAATGGTTCGGGATAATTCTTTATCAACAGTGCCAAACCGCCCTGCCAGTAGATTTTCCACCATCAGGCGCTGTCCCTCTAAATTGCCTTGTTCCTTGCCTTGTTCCCTTCCTTGCTCTAAGGTTTCTTCCCGCCAACGCAAATAAGCTGGTGATAAATTCATAATTAACTCCCTCTCGTCTTCAGTTAAATCTTCGCTTTCCTCTATTTTGATGCGCCAGTTGGCCAGAATCTCTAAGATGTTACCCCGTAAGGGGTGTCCGACCGGTAGTGCCAGCAACTCATTAATGGCTTGGCTTTGAGTCTTATCCCGTCCCAAAATTCTTAACCACAGGGTTTCTTCGGTAACAGGTAGCTGGTTAATGGCTACCAGAGCTGTGTTGAACCACTCAGGCAAAAAGTAAACTCCTGCAACCCAATCACCGGAATCACTAAGTTTTGCACCAAAGCCCTTCAACAGCTGGGCTGAACAGGACGGGGACAAAATCCATAAACAGGGTAAATCAGTTTCACTGATCGGGTTTTTCTCTCGTCGTGCTTTCCGCTGTAGGTCACTGTAGAGAGCAAACAACTTCAACAGGCAATTGCGCACTGCCATGATTCCTGTAGCATTGCGGAACGGTTCCAATAAACAGGCGGTTGATGCCATCTTACCGAGCAATCCGATTTCCTTTGGTGCTGTGGATTCAGAAGCTGTTGGTAGAAACCAAATATCCACTTGACGAACTTCAGTGGTTAGTTCTCGGCTGACTTCTACCTGACCGTGAGGTGTTAACAACTCCGTTAGATACTGTTTGGCAAATTGATCATGAGGCTGTCGGGTCATTAATCCTAACTCTTTGGGGTTGGTGTTAGTAGCCTTTCACCGATCAACTGACCAAAAACAGATCCCATGGATCTTGACATTTGAGACTTTTACCCCATAACCCAAGCTAGGGGCGCAAGGAAAGCCCCCCAGCCGAACTTATGACATCGAACTGAGGTCGAAATACCACCGCCATACCATTGAAAGGTCAGAGCATCAATCCCATCGACTGTCTCCAAACCTCTCCAACAGTTCCTGACGAGACAAGTTAAGCAGCACCTGAGTACGCTCTGTGATCGGCAACTGCATCAAAGGCTCAATGGTTCGGGATAATTCTTTATCAACAGTGCCAAACCGCCCTGCCAGTAGATTTTCCACCATCAGGCGCTGTCCCTCTAAATTTCCTTGCTCTAAGGTTTCTTCCCGCCAACGCAAATAAGCTGGTGATAAATTCATAATTAACTCCCTCTCGTTTTCAGTTAAATCTTCGCTTTCCTCTATTTTGATGCGCCAGTTGGCCAGAATCTCTAAGATGTTACCCCGTAAGGGGTGTCCGACCGGTAGTTCTAGCAACTCATTAATGGCTTGGCTTTGAGTCTTATCCCGTCCCAAAATTCTTAACCAGAGGGTTTCTTCGGTAAGCGGTAGCTGGTTAATGGCTACCAGGGCTGTGTTGAACCACTCAGGCAAAAAGTAAACTCCTGCAACCCAATCACCGGAATCACTAAGTTTTGCACCAAAGCCCTTCAACAGCTGGGCTGAACAGGAAGGGGACAAAATCCATAAACAGGGCAAATCAGTTTCACTGATCGGGTTTTTCTCTCGTCGTGCTTTCCGCTGCAGGTCACTGTAGAGAGCAAACAACTTCAACAGGCAATTGCGCACTGCCATGATTCCTGTAGCATTGCGGAACGGTTCCAATAAACAGGCGGTTGATGCCATCTTACCGAGCAATCCGATTTCCTTTGGTGCTGTGGATTCAGAAGCTGTTGGTAGAAACCAAATATCCACTTGACGAACTTCAGTGGTTAGTTCTCGGCTGACTTCTACCTGACCGTGAGGTGTTAACAACTCCGTTAGATACTGTTTGGCAAATTGATCATGAGGCTGTCGGGTCATTAATCCTAACTCTTTGGGGTTGGTTTTAGTAGCCTTCCACAGCTGGTTTGGCAAAAAACAGATCCCATGGATCTTGACATTTTAGACTTTTACCCCATAACCCAAGCTAGGGACCCTTGGCTTGCACCCCTATAAGCAAAATGATGTCTCAATCTGCCTTACAGCGGTAAGGGCAGAATAACTTACCCCAGCTGTTCCTTCTCCTGGATGAGTTGAATCTCCTACTAACCACAAACTTTTGCAAGGTGTGCGAGTAGCAAAGCCAAAGGGCCCAAAGGTAGGTATCCGTTGCCCTATCCCTCCGACAATGCCTTGTTCTCTGGCAGTAAAACGGGCAAAGGTGCGAGGGGTTGCTGCTTCTTGGTGAATGATGGTCTCTGGTGTTAAATCAAAGTATTGACTAAGACGTGCGATCGCATTTTCTGTATACTCTTCCTTTAAGCGGTCATAGTCTTGCTTGGCTCCCCGCCACCACATGGCAGCATCGGTAAAGGATGAGGCAGTAATCGTTGCTTTTCCCTCTGGTGCTCGTCCATCTCCTGGCTTACTAAGCGAAATAAACAAGGAATTATTCTCGCCAATTGGTCCATCGTAGTCATAGAGAAACTGAAGATGGGGAGGACAACCATCAGGAATTGCACGTTTATCTACCCCAAGATAGATGACAAACGCACCGGATGGTGAAGGTAACTTATCGACTCGATATTTATAGCCTGCCATCGAGGTTCCAGGGAATGTCTGTAGATTATTACCTAATAATTTGACTAGGTTTTGTACCGTAACATTGGCAACTACTTCATCCGCTGGTTCTGTCCAAACTTCCCCAGTTTTCTGATTGCGAATCCTCACACCAGTAGCTTTACCACCTGATGTTTCAATGGTTTCAACGGTGTGGCGCATGAGTAGCTTACCCCCCCATTTTTCCAGGGCTTCTACTAAGCGATCGCTTAACACTTGCATACTACCTTGGAGATGAAATAACCCTTGGGGTTCCTGAGAAACTCCTAAGGCTGTTGCAGCATACAACAGTGCTGTCTGATCAACATCCACTTGAGAATAAAGCTTGAGCTGCATATCCAGAAAGGTTTTCAGACGCTTATTGTCATATAAGCCATATCCTCGTAACCCATCCGCTACGGTCATGAAGGTAAAGGGTAGGGTAATTAAGGTATCCGGACGCACTGCTGAGGTTAGTTGCCACAAGTCCCATACATTCCGAGGTGGTAGCACTGGGTCACGGGATTGGAACTTCCAACTGGCATTGAATAAGGTTGCCATCAGTTGCCAGAAGGGTTCACTACCGGGAAACTGGCGTTGTCGTTCTCTTTTCCATTGCTCCGGGTTCCGCCAGATGTTAATTGGTTCGGTTTCACCAGGAAGAAATACCGCACAAGCAGGGTCACAGGGGGTAGAGGCTGGCAGGTCTACTTCCAGTTCATCAAAGATGCGTTTGTGAATGCCACCAGGTTCTAAGCCAGCTACCTGGGTCGCACCAACATCGAAGGTAAAGCCCCGGCGTTTGAAGGTAGAGGCGCATCCTCCTGGTACTAGGGCTTGGTCTAGTATTAGAACACGGTAGCCTCGGCGAGCGAGGAGTGCTCCAGCGGTTAGTCCACCAATTCCTGCGCCGATAACTACAACTTTCTGGGCTACTTTTTTCTGCGGGAATTCTTCCTTGGGGTATTCTACCTTACCTTTACCGCCCTGAGTGCTTACCATGCTGCTTTATTTGCATTTCTTAATGTTTCTTATCATAATTCTACCTTGAGTCATGGTCTTTGGGAGTGGGGAATCGGGAGATGGGGAGATGGGGTGATGGGGAGATGGGGTGATGGGGAGTATGGTGTTATCGTGGCTAATCCCGATTCCCGATTCCCGATTCCCGATTCCCTGTTCCCGATTCCCGATTCCCGATTCCCGATTCCCGATTCCCGATTCCCTTTGCTATATCAAAAACGCGATATCAAACCGAAAGATTACCATTAATAAATAGTGGTCAATTAGTGATTAATTTAATGACTTCCAGTTTGCTCAATACTCCCTCCCTCAATGCTCCGACTGTTGAAAGGCTACCGAATGGGTTAACCATTGTGGCGGAGCAGATGCCTGTTGAAGCTGTCAATCTGAATGTTTGGATTAATGTCGGTTCCGCAGTGGAATCGGATCAGATTAATGGTATGGCTCATTTTCTGGAACATATGGTGTTTAAGGGCACACCAAAATTGCAAAGTGGTGAGTTTGAGCGGCTGATTGAGCAACGGGGTGCTGTAACCAATGCGGCTACAAGTCAGGATTACACTCACTATTACATCACTACAGCTCCTAAAGATTTTGCCGAGCTGGCACCATTACAGCTAGAGGTGGTACTCAATCCCAGTATTCCTGACCATAGCTTTGAAAAAGAGCGAATGGTAGTTTTGGAAGAAATTCGCCGTTCCCAGGATAATCCCCGCCGCCGCACCCATAGATGGGCAATGGAAACTACCTTTGACCAGTTACCCTATCGACGTCCTGTGCTTGGACCTGCCTCGGTGATTGAACAACTCCAGCCTCAGCAGATGCGTGACTTTCACGGTAGGTGGTATCAACCAGGGTCTATGACTGCGGCAGTGGTGGGGAATTTGCCAGTAACGGAATTAATTGAAATTGTCACCAATGGATTTAGTCAAGCACAGCCAAGGGCGATAGAACATAGAACAAACCTTACCCCTGAAGCAGCTTTCGACAACATTGTCCGTCGGGAGTATGTGGATGAGTCTTTACAACAAGCGCGGCTGGTGATGGTTTGGCGGGTGCCTGGTATACCTGAGTTGAAGGAAACCTATGCTTTGGATGTGCTGGCAGGAATTTTAGGACGAGGTCGTATGTCCAGGCTATTTAGGGATTTGCGAGAAGAACGGCAACTGGTTACTCAAATTGGGGTTAGTAATATCACTCAGCGGCTGCAAGGGGTGTTTTATATTTCTGCTAAACTGCCAGCTGAGAATTTGGCAGAGGTGGAAAATGCGATCGCAAACCATATCCATCGGTGTCAGACAGAATTGGTATCAGACTCAGAGATTGCTCGGATTCGGACCAAAGTCGCCAATCAGTTTATCTTTAACAACGAAAAACCAAGCGCTCGCACCAGTTTATATGGTTACTATTACTCCCAACTAGGGGATTTAGAACCAGCACTGAATTACCCTAGTCATATTAAATCAGTTACTGCTGTTGATATCCAAAAGGCTGCACAGCAGTATCTGTCTCCCCATGGTTATGGTATTGTGATCGCAAAGGGAACAGGGAACGGGGAGTAGGGAATCGGGGATCGGGAATCGGGAATCGGGAGTCGGGAATCGGGAGTCGGGAATCGGGAGTCGGGAAAAAATTCTGTGTACCTCATAGCTATGAGAAACGCTATGGTGGTTAGTTGGTTTTGAGTTGCTTTTACAATCAACCGTCAACGGTCAACACATTCCTTTTTTGCTGAATTGTTGGTGAATTCAAAATTATCTATAGCATTTATCCTACTATCCTACTTATAAGGTATAGTCAATTTTATTCCTCCTACTCCCTACTCCCTACTCCCTACTCCCTGCTCCCTACTCCCTACTCCCTACTCCCTACTCCCTACTCCCTCTATGTGGAAAGAAATTGCTGACCAGATCAGCCAAGTCACTGGTGAAACCTTTGAGATTAACCAGCGCCAATCTGTTGGTGGTGGTTGTATTAATCAGGGTTATGCTCTGGTAGGTAAGACTAATAAGTATTTTGTTAAACTCAATTCTGCTTCTCAAGTCTATATGTTTGAGGCCGAAGCCCTCGGTCTCAAGCAGATGGTGGCAACCCAGACAATCCGAATCCCCAAACCAATTTGCTATGGCACTGCCGTCGATTGTTCTTATATTGTCTTGGAGTGGCTAGACCTTGGTGGTGGTAACAGTACCGAGTCTTGGGTAAAAATGGGACATAACTTAGCAGCCATGCATCAGGCTACTCCCCCCCAAGCTTCAACCGATATGGATAAGTTTGGTTGGAATCAAAATAATACGATTGGTTCGACACCACAAGTAAATCAATGGATGTCGGATTGGGTAGAGTTTTTTGTAGAGTATCGCCTCGGTTATCAGTTTCGGCTAGCACGGCGTCGCAGTGGTCATTTCCCGAAACAAGACCAATTACTGGCAGTAGTTCCTAAATTACTGGATCATCAGCCTCAACCTTCGTTAGTACATGGTGATTTATGGGGTGGTAATGCGGCTATTACCATGGCGGGAGAACCAGTAATTTTTGACCCAGCTACTTATGTAGGCGATCGCGAAGTTGATATTGCTATGACCGAATTGTTTGGTGGTTTCCCAGCAGCATTTTATCGAGGCTATAACGAGGTGTGGCCTTTAGAGCAAGGTTACAAACGGCGGAAAAACCTCTATAACCTTTACCACATCCTCAATCATTTTAATCTCTTTGGTAGTGGTTATGAATCCCAAGCTAACCGGATGATTGATCAGATTTTGAAAGATTAATTCTAATTAATTTGGCTCTCAATAATCTCCTCAATCATTGCCTCCAATTCACCCGTAGGAAGATTGAGGTCATCCAGTGTTACCTGAAATTGGACATAACGTTCATCTAGATCAAAAGCTTCTTCTAGGAAACCACCAAATCCACGGGCTCGTTTGTCTATTTCTAGGAAAACTTCTAAGTCTTCTGAGTAGAGAGAAAAAATGATTTCCAATTCATCCAAGCTACCCTGATACTTACCCATCGGTCGAAACTCGAACTCTTGGACGAATGGATATCTACCCCCGAAGTGAGTATTGTACTGACAATCCACTTCATGAAGTTGAAAGCCAAGGTTTTCTAATGCCTCAAATACCGCTTGCATTAACGGGTGTGGATGTACTTCAATGTAATCGGTGTCTTTGGGGTCAACGGCAATGGGTATATCTAAGCCGGTACGTAAATACACTGGTTGGCTGGTTAATGTCAGTGGTGTTTCCTCTGGCAGGGGAAACGAAAATGGAATAACTATCTCCTCTTTTGCCTGCAAGTTGAAGCGTTCCGAGAGGCGATATTGCATTAATATGCATTCCTCTGTGATTGAGGTATCTTCTTCTTCCCGCAAGTATTCCGTAACCACATAAATATAAATATCATCAATTTTCTGGGAAACATCTCCCCCAGTAATATAAACTTCCCCTTCTACCATTTCCCCAGGAGCTAGGGAATCAAAGTACAAACGTGTATCTACCTTTGCTGCTCCAATGCC
>NZ_JAAHHU010001680.1:0-1077 GCF_010672095.1 Moorena sp. SIO3I6
TTTCATATTTGAAACAATGGTTTTTTGGGCTAGACCTGGACGAAAGCAATTGATAGAAATAAGCCTAGAAAGGATTCAGCAGTATGCCTCACAGAAAGGGAAGATAACTGGTGATTTAAAAATTTTGTTACTAGGTGATGGTACAGGCAATGACTCTCTGTACTTAGCGATGAATGGTTGTCACGTTGATTACTGCGACTTCCCAGGCAGTAAAATCTATGATTTTGTCACCAAGCGATTTAAACATTATGGCTTGTTAGACAATGGCATCAACCTGATTCCCACCTATGAAGCCTGTTTGGATAATCAGTACGATGTTGTGATTTCTTTCGATGTTCTCGAACACCTTACTGAGCCATGGATCGCCATTGCTAATATACGCTCCATGTTAAAAACAGAAGGCATTGCACTGATCACCGATGCTTATGGTGATGTTACCGCTAGACACCCAACTCATTTAGAGTCAAATCGAAAATTTAAAGGTCAAAGTCCCTTCATGTTTTTGAAAAAGGGCATGGTGCTTACTTGGTATGGTTCAGTCTTTAAGCCTATGGAATTTACCAAGGTCGATAAGTGGTCTTTAAGGGATTATTTTATTCTCTGGCAAGATAAAAAGGTGATAGTAGAATATTTGTCTGGTAAATCAGGACTATTGAAACAATTTGTTAAAAATTTTTTGGTCAATAAATAACCCGAACGAGCCTTTTTTGGAAACTAACCGGATCGCTATTTGTTGCTGTTGAATAAAAAAATAGCACTCTTGACGAACGAAAATTAAACAGTTTTTACGGTTATTTTATTTTAACATAACTTTCGTATAAAGGAACTACTCCTGATGCAGGACATGAAACCAGTTGCTATTTGCATCCCTACCTATAATCAAGCCCAGTACTTATGGGAGTCAGTGGGTAGCGCCTGTGGTCAAACCTATCCCAATGTGGAAGTTTGGGTGTCAGACGACGCTAGCACTGATGAAACCCCTGAGGTTATGGCACAACTATGCCAGCAGTTTCCTCAAGTACGGTACTATCGGCAGCCGAAAAACCTAGGTATGGCGGCTAACAACAATTGGGTTTT
>NZ_JAAHHU010001681.1:0-1077 GCF_010672095.1 Moorena sp. SIO3I6
GTCAGCCGCATTGATGGTGACACAAACCGCTTCCACCGATGCGATCGCAGTTTCACACGGTATGCCCCTGACCAAACTGACCCAGCCAATAATCGCCCCTGGTTGTAGTAATTTGAGGGTTGTGGGGGTTTGACGGCGTTGGTCATAGCCAATTAGACGGGCTTTGCCTTGGAATAAAATCGAGATTTGGCCTGGCATTTTATCCCTGACCACAATTGTCTGGCCCATGCGGTAGCGCAACAGTTGGCAACTAGTGGACAGTTTTTGCCGTGCTGCCCTTGACAATTGATTGAACGGCGAAATACCAGCTAGAAACTCTTGAATTGTTGTTGTATAGGTCATTGAGCCTCTTAGGATTTGAGATTAGTTTGCAAGAGCGTGAGATTAGTTAGCTTAAATTTAATAACAGCTTCTCATGGGGTATTTATGAGGATATGCTATAAATATTAGGTCTGTTTTTTATGTAAAGACTCTGTAGAGCACCCTAGGACTTGCTTAGCGCTTCTTTCATTAAGAAATGTAACTAGTTGGCTATGCTATGATGGTGCATAGGGAAAATCTATTGAGACTAGCCTTAAACAACAAAAATTTACCCGATCACCATAGACTAATGATCATTTAGCCACGGCACAGTTTCAGGATTACCATAAATGCCAAGCTAGACGGGTTTATCGGAATCTTCTCCATCTGGCGCGAGATGATAATGCCGAGAACGACCATACCCGCCCATGTTCCCCCAAATCCGGAATCAAAGCCGCTGTCTAAGGTTTCTTGAGTTTAGTTTCATTTCTAGAGTTTTGTTGTTAATCTAGCGCTGCTAATTGCTGATTCAGTTGCTCACTGAGCCAGGTGCTGAAACATTCATTCAGCAGTCGCTGGCGCATCGAATCATCTAACTGGGCTGGCATAAACTTCTCCAAACGCACGATTAACAGCCATTCTCCCAAGCGAGTCGGTGGGAACAATTGTCCGGGTTGGCTCAGGCGAAGCATTTGGGCTAAGGCGGGGTGAGGTACGCTCAGTTCAACTGGACCGATTAATCCCCCAGTTTGAGCTTCTGGTCCTTGGGAATATTCC
>NZ_JAAHHU010001682.1:0-1077 GCF_010672095.1 Moorena sp. SIO3I6
TGGGGTGATGGGGTGATGACGTGATCAGGTGATGGGGTCAGAAGTATATAGAAATCCTCAATCATTTGTGAAAAAGAACCCATGGTGAGATTCTTACTTCTCTTCCTCCACTTCTGGTCTGAGACCCCTCTCCCCCTCTTCTGGTGTTTCACAACTCAAATCGGATTGCTATATTTTCTTCTATCCCACTCTCAAGGGTCCGACCGTTGATTGTTCAAAGTACCAAAGATGACGTTAAACGTCAGGCAATAAAATATCGATTTTGCCTGCCAGCCTTTTTCCTTTTCACCCTCTCCCATTTCTGCTTAGTGATTGGTATACATCAACTCAAACACAACAAAAACGCAATCGCAAACATCGAAACTTCATCTTGAAACTATAGCATCAATTCAGTAATTTTCCGTAAACTTTAGGCGTTATGTGAAGAGTACTGTGAACCATGAATAACGCTAGGATAACGACCGCCATTGATTACTGAATTGGGCTTCTAGTAAGCCTTATTTCTAGATCTCAATCAACTTAACTCTACTTATGAACCATCGTTATTGGAGAACCTTTATCGAAGCAGCTGCTGTCACTACCTGCCTGATGTTTGTCAATGGGATTCCCCCAATGACTGAAAATTTTCTCTCTGGAACCGTTATGAATAATAAGTTTTTCCAGAATTATAACGATGGCGTTAAGGAAGTAGTCGCTCAACAATCTACTTACCCCTTGAATATTTCATCACTATCATTAGGAAGTTTAGATAGTTTACCTGAAACATTATGGCATGTCAAGTTTAACCAATTAACAGCATCAACGGTGACCCAGGAATATTTCATTGATTCTGCCTTGATATTATGCAGTTTTTAATGATGCTATTCATAGGTTTATTACACTATAAATAGATAATCAGGAGTTAAAATGTTACAAGTGTGTCTACAGCAATCCTGGTCCCAGGATAAACCAATTAGCAAAATTGTATTTCCAGCAATTTTACCAAGCAGTTTGGGAAATTTTGCCACCTTATGCTTGATGTTATCCCCACAGGAAATTCAGTATTATCTATTCAGCAAGCCCCACAGTCAATTTGTC